>JAICGN010000021.1 GCA_025923075.1 Chitinophagaceae bacterium | reverse complement strand
CATAGCAGCATTCGCCAATACAACTGCATTCTGCGCCCAGCTCCCTTCGCCTTTTAATATCCTTAAAAAGATCTTTGCGGCTTCTTCTACCGTGCTCCCACCCTGAATATCATGCGGCTCAACCATTCTTTTGCCCAATTGTTCCGGCGTTTTTACTTTTTCTCCTTCATTAGTGATAACCTTAGTATCATTAGTCAAAGAGATTTCATCATAGCCATCAAGACTATGGATTATCGTGAATGATTTTTCAGTTTGCTGTAAGAGATAATTATAGATCCTGGCCATTTCAAGATTGAATACACCTACCAGTTGAAATGTTGGATGCGCTGGATTAACCATTGGCCCAAGCATATTGAAAAAAGTTCGCATGGCAAGATTTTTTCTTATGGGCCCCACCGTTTTTAATGCAGGATGAAACAGCGGTGCATGTAAAAAACAAATATTGGATTCATCAATTTCCTTCTTCAGCCTGTCGTTATCATTTTTGAATTTATACCCCATCTGTTCCATCACGTTCGATGCTCCACTGATTGACGAGGACCCATAGTTACCATGTTTGGCAACCTTTTGTCCTGTACCAGCAACAATAAAGCAACTAAGTGTCGAGATATTAAAAGTGTTCTTCCCGTCTCCACCGGTGCCAACAATATCAATGGTACTGAATTCATTAAAATCAACCGGCACACAAAGCTCCAGCAGCGCATCACGAAAACCCTGTAACTCATCAATGGTAATGCTTCGCATCAGATACACTGTCATGAAAGCGGTTATTTCGTGCTCGTTGTAAACGGCTTTGCCAATGTTGACCAAAACTTCCTTTGCCTGGTCGCGGCTAAGTGTTTTGTGCTCGAATAAGTATTGTAATATTTTTTTCATTTGTCTGAACTGTGATTAGTGGGATTATTGGGATTTAATAGGGTGCTGAATAATAATTGGATTGCACTTCTTATTTGTAAACCGGTGAAATTCTAATCTTTTGCTTCCGAAATTTATTAACAACCCTATTTCTAAGTTATACGCCTCTAAATAATTTATTGCTTGTGCCAGATGAACATCTTCCAATTTTATTATTGCCTTAAGTTCAACGCTGATTTTTCCATCAACAAGAAAATCTACTCTCCTGGTTCCTATTTGTTGGTCAGGATAATATATCGGCATTTCAAGTTCTCTCAAATACGGGAGCGGCATTATCCTAAACTCAAGCTCGAGAGCTCTTTGGTAGATGACTTCCTGAAAGCCATTTCCCAAAGCGCTATGCACCCTGAAAGCAGCTCCAATGATTTTTTCAGTTATTTCACCATATTTAAAGTCCGCCATAAAAGGACATTTAATTCTTTCCCGATATCACAAAAATCCCATCCGTCCCAGTTCAGACCTTTAGCCAGTTCCTCATAATTTGTTCGCCCATCGGCGTCAACACACTTTCCGGATGAAACTGAACGCCCTGCACATCATAAGTTGTATGTTGTAAAGCCATGATCATCTCGCTTTCATCTTCTGCTGTTATTGCTAATTCACCTGGAAAATTTTCTTTACTGACAACCCAGCTATGATAACGCCCCACTTCCAACTCATCCGGCAAGCCCTCAAATAAATTCCGTGCGACGTGAGACGTGAGACGTGAACCCTCGTTGACTTTCCCGTTTGATGTTTGACGTCTCACAACCCTCACCGGCGTGGCTACACCATGAAACACCGAGCTCAGGTTTATAAGTTTTCCTCCAAAGGCCTGACCGATGGCCTGGTGACCGAGGCAAACACCAAGAATAGATTTTGAAGATGCATATTCCTTTATCAACGGCAAAAGCAACCCTGCCTCTTCAGGAATTCCGGGACCGGGTGATAAAATTATTTTATCATAATCCTTCACTTTCTCTAATGGCAACTGGTCGTTTCGATATACATCCACTTTTTCATGTGTTATCTTTTCAACCAGGTGCACCAGGTTGTAAGTAAAAGAATCATAATTATCGAAAACTAAAATTTTCAAGCTCTGATATTTTAAATGATGTTTTCAGCAAATTCAATTGCTTTTTTTAATGCCCCTAATTTGTTATTTACTTCCTGCAATTCACTTTCAGGCTTGCTTGCTGCCACTATACCAGCACCCGCCTGGTAAGTCAATGTGTTTTGCATACTTAAAAATGTCCTTATCATTATTGCATGATTGCAACTGCCATCAAAACCCATAAAACCGATAGCACCGCCATAATAATTTCTTGCCGTTGGTTCATAATTATCGATCAGTGCAATGGCTTTGATCTTCGGGGCACCACTTAGCGTACCGGCAGGAAATGATTT
The DNA here is from genome assembly GCA_025923075.1 of Chitinophagaceae bacterium. Classification (GTDB taxonomy): domain Bacteria; phylum Bacteroidota; class Bacteroidia; order Chitinophagales; family Chitinophagaceae; genus VBAS01. Next base: position 47,427 of record JAICGN010000021.1, on the reverse strand, counting down.
TGCTAATAATTCGAAAGGATTTGCATTTCGCCTCAGTTTGCCACTTACTTCGCTGACCATGTGAATTACATGGCTATAATACTGAATGTCTTTATAGTGAGTCACAGTCACATCATCGCATACACGGCTAAGGTCATTCCGTGCGAGATCAACAAGCATAACATGTTCAGCATTCTCTTTTTTATCTCCCTTTAATAATTCTGCAGCCAAATGATCTTTATCGTCATCGCCGGTTCTTCTGAATGTACCTGCAATCGGATGAACGATCGCCTTCCCATTCTGAATGATGAGTTGTGATTCAGGTGACGAGCCCATTAACTTATAGTCGCCATAATCAAAGAAAAATAGGTAAGGTGAAGGATTAATGCTTCGCAAAGAACGATACACATTAAACTCATCACCGGTGAAGCCCTGCTCGAACCTCCTGCTTAATACGATTTGAAACACATCGCCACGAAGACAACTGCTTATACCGTTTTTGACCATGGCGATATATTCCTTATCGGTAACATTTGAAGTTTCATCTCCTTTTCTTTTGAAAGGAAAAACCGGGACATCTTTGCTGCGAATTAATGATTCAACACCCGCCATCTCACTCTCAATTCCATTTATGTGATTTTCGCAGATATATAACTCGTCTTTGAAATGATTAAATGCAATTACATATTGATAAAGCCTATAACGCATTAGGGGGATGATCAGTTCTGAATTTTTAGACTTGAGGTCAGGGTTTCCTGATCTCAACTTAATAGTGTCAAAAAATTGCACAGCATCAAAAGACGTATAGCCAAATAGGCCTTGTGCAAACCTCACTTCCTTTGTTTCCATTTTTACACAATCGAACCTGTTTGAGAAATCCCAGATCAACTGTGGGACATCCATTGCATTTTTGATAGCGATCTTTTCAGGTTTCTGACCCGGAAGTTTAAATTCAACACTTGCCGTAGAAGTGATCTCAATACCCCCAATAGCATTGACACAAATAAATGAATAGCTATTTTCCGCTGCATGATGATCGGTGCTTTCAAGAAGAACGGTATCTCTGAAACGATCCCGAAGTCGCAGGTAAATACCGACCGGTGTATATACATCAGCAAGTAATTTTTTGCAGGTGGTTAGAATTTCTATTTTCTTCATGCCCCTGATCCGCCGATGGCGGAGAATTTAGTTATTAAATAATGCTGTCTTACCCTCCGCCGGTGGCGGAGATGGGACAAATAAAAAACCCCGAACTATTCGGGGCTAATATATTTAATCAAATACAGTAATGACTTACAGCACCCCGACAGAGTTTGTATGCCACCACCAATATTGATTTACTTGTTTCATTGCATTGCAAATATGTATGCTTTTTTGAATTTTTCCAATTATTTCCTCTACCTTTTTCAAAAATAAACTGCTTATGTCCGTAAGTTCTGTCTCTTATCAAAGTGACAAACGCTTACTTTCTCTTGATTTTCTGCGTGGATTAATTATGGTGCTCCTGGCAATGGAGAGTGCCGGTTTATATGAACACCTCAGCGAAGCATCTGGAAACAACAGATTGCTGCATGATTTTTTTCAGCAATTCTTTCATCATCCGTGGAATGGTCTCCGGTTTTGGGATCTTATACAGCCCGGGTTTATGTTTGTCGCGGGAACTGCTATGGCTTTCTCGCTGTATAAACAGGCAAGTCAGGGACTGACGTGGAATCAGTCTTTCAGAAAGATCTTGAAAAGATGTTTTTGGCTTTTTTTCTGGGGCGTACTTAATTATGCGGTAAAGCCAACAGGACTTTCATTTGAGCTATGGAATGTGCTTACGCAATTATCGTTTACGACTTTAGTTGCCTTTCTTATATTCAGATTGTCGTCTAGAACCCAAATAATTATTTGCGTGGGTTTGTTGTTGCTAACCGAAATTCTTTATCGATTTACCAATGTACCCGGTTTTGATCAAGCCTTTACGGACCAGCATAATTTTGGGAATTACGCTGATCTGCTATTAATGAATAAAATCAATGGGGATGGCTGGGTCGCAATTAATTGTCTTCCAACTGCGGTGCATACAATTGCCGGAGCATTAGCCGGGAAACTATTGTTATCCAATCAACAAAAAATAAAACCATTACTAATATGGGCCTTCGTTTGCCTGGTGATCGGTTATGGTCTTGATTTTGCCGGCATCACTCCTATAATAAAAAGAATTGCTACCAGTTCTTTCACGCTTGCATCATTAGGCTGGTGTTTAGCCGCATTAGCTGCATGCTATTGGTGGATCGATATCCAAAATCACAAAAAACATCTTCAATTTTTTACAATTGTAAGCATAAATTCAATTTTCATTTATCTTTTCTTTGAAATTTTAGGCGGGTGGTTTAACCGTTATGTAGGCACCGTTACGAACGGATTCATGGAATTTGTCAATACACCGGAAAATATAAAGCTTATTATTACATCGCTTTGTATTTTTACGTTGGAGTGGCTGCTGTGCTATTTCTTATACAGGAAAAAAATATTTTTTAAACTCTGATAAATCGGACTCCGGACGAGCATGAACATAAAAAATAAAAAGATTGGAACAAAGGGTATGTTTTATGTGAGTAATGAAGAAGATGATGAAGTTATACTCGCTGAAATGGTCTATACGATGCCATCACATCAAAAGATGATCATTGAACACACCGATGTCAGCGAAGAATTGAAAGGGCAGAATGTCGGCTACCAACTTGTGAAAACTGCTGTTGAGTATGCAAGAGCTCATAATATTAAAATAATTCCCCTGTGTCCTTTTGCGAATTCAGTATTTAGAAAGAAGCCGGAGTTTGGAGATGTATTGGTAAAATAATTGTTAACCCGGCAATATTGCTACTATTGCATTTTCCTATGACTCCCTGCAATTATGAAAAGATTTTTTTTAATCATCAGTTTCTTTATAGCCAATTATTCTTTTGGTCAACAAGCGGACAAATACATTTTGTTAAAACCTGATCGCGTATTTGATGGAGAAACCATGCAAACGGGATGGGTTGTGCTGGTAAAAAATAACAGGATTGAGCAAACCGGTACCATGATGTTCAAATTGCCTGCAGGCACAGAGATCATCGAGCTTAAAGGAATGACATTGTTGCCCGGCTTGATCGAAGGTCATTCGCATCTATTCCTTCATCCTTATAATGAAACAAGCTGGGATGACCAGGTATTAAAAGAATCAAGAGCGGAGAGAACGGCAAGAGCCGTAAATCATGCAAAAGCAACTCTAATGGCGGGGTTTACAACAGTGAGAGACCTGGGAACCGAAGGCGCAATGTATGATGATGTTGGTTTAAAGAAAGCAATCGAAAAAAATGTGATACCCGGACCCAGGATGATCGTTGCGACAAGAGCAATTGTTGCCAAAGGGACTTATGGTCCAAGATCGCCCTCGCCAGATGTTGAATGGCCGCAGGGCGCTGAAGAAGTAGCAGGGCTTGAAGAATTGAGTAAGGCGGTCAGATCCCAAATTGGACACGGAGCGGATCTGATAAAAGTCTATGCCGATTACAGGTACGGACCCAATGGTGAAGCCCAACCAACATTTAGCGAACTGGAACTGGGATGGATCGTTGGAAACACATCAGCCGGTGGTAGAAAAGTTGTTGCCCATGCATCAACACCTGAAGGAATGAAGCGGGCAATCAATGCCGGCATATCAACCATTGAACACGGCGACGGCGGAACTGATGAAGTGTTTAAATTAATGAAAGAAAAAAATGTTGCCTTATGCCCTACCCTGGCAGCCGGTGATGCTATACAGCAATATCGTGGATGGAGAAAGGGAATTGATCCAGAACCGGCAAGTATCATTAATAAGAAAAAAAGCTTTCAGCTGGCATTGAAAGCAGGTGTAAAAATTTGTATGGGTGGTGATGTCGGCGTATTTGCTCATGGTGATAATGCCAGGGAAATGGAGCTGATGGTCGAATACGGAATGAAACCAATTGATGTATTACGATCTGCCACTTCTGTTAATGCCGCAGTATTTGGATACGGCGATAAAATCGGAAGAATAAAAAAAGATCTGCTGGCAGATCTTATTGCCATAGAAGGTGATCCTTCAGCAGATATTAAAACCATTAGAAAGGTTTTCTTAATCATGAAAGACGGAGTCATCTATAGAAAATCCTGACCAATCAGGAATTCATTTTCGATTGCACCATAAACTAGCATTATCAACTAAATTTTACCGGTGGTGATATTCTAAGATATTCTATCTGTAACTTCGGAGCTAACGACACTTCGATATGCGGCCATTTTACTTTCTTATCTGGGCATTGCTTGCATTTATTTGTTGCGGTACTCAGGAAAAAAATACTGATCCGAAATGGAAATTAGTCTGGAGTGATGATTTTGGATATACTGGGTTACCGGATTCCACGAAATGGAATTATGATGTAGGTGGCCATGGGTGGGGAAATAATGAACTTCAATTCTACACAAACCAAAGATTGGAAAATGCAAGAGTGGAAAAAGGATTTTTAATTATCGAGGCAAGAAAAGAATTATGGGAAGGGAAAAATTACACATCTGCAAGATTAATTACAAAAGGAAAAGGTGATTGGCAATATGGAAAAATCGAAGTAAGAGCAAGACTTCCTAGGGGTCTTGGTACATGGCCTGCCATCTGGATGCTGGGCAGCACTACCCCGCTTCGTTGGCCTGATGATGGCGAGATTGATATCATGGAACATGTAGGATTTAACCAGGGATATATTCATGGTTCGGTCCATTGCAAAAAATATTATCACAGCATTGGTACGCAAAGGACGGATACGATAAGAGTGGACGATTGTTCAGAAAAATTTCATCTGTATGCCGTGGAATGGAATAAAGACAGCGTCAAGGTATCGATGGACGAGAAAATTTTTTTCAGGTTTGGCAATGAACATAGTGGCTATGACGCATGGCCTTTTGACAATAAAATGCATTTGCTGCTGAATATTGCAGTGGGTGGCAACTGGGGTGGGCAAAAAGGCGTTGATGAAAATATCTGGCCGCAAAAGATGGAAATAGATTATGTGAAAGTCTACCAAACCCCCAACCCCTAAAGAGGAGTAAAGGAGGATTCATGATATTAATGAATTATGTAATAATGATGAATAAATTGCCGGGCCTCCCGCTCCGCCTGAAGTGGAGAAGGAACGAGGGTAAGGTTTAAATACTAAAACAATCACTCATGAGAAAACTATTCTTACTGCTGCTCTTTGTTTCTTCTGCCCAATTATTTGCGCAAGATGGTTATAAAACTCCACCCAAAGAGATCATGGATCTTGTGCTGGTTAAACCAACGCCAAATGTAAGTCTTGACGACAAAGCCGAGTGGATGTTGTTTACTCAGAGTAATAGTTACCCATCTGTGGAAGAATTAGCTCGTCCTGAATTAAGAATTGCAGGGTTGCGCATCAACCCAAACAATTTTGCACCAAGCCGACAGACCTTTATCAATGATCTGTGGTTTAAAAATCTCTCATCAAATAAGGAATTTAAAATCACCGGCTTGCCTTCACCCTTAATGGCCGGCAGCGTTAACTGGAGTCCTAATGATAAAAAAATTGCTTTTACGCATACAAGTTCTGATCGCGTTGATCTGTATGTTATCGATGTGGCTACGCAAAAGGCAATGAAAGTAAATAAGCAGCCGCTAAACACAATTTCAGGAAGCTACCAATGGATAGATGATAACACGCTGTTGTATCGTACTATCGTAAAACCATTAAGTGCAGCGCCTCCAAAATCACCAGTACCCAAAGGCCCCACCCTTCAGGAAAATTATGGCAAAGCATCACCACGTCCCACCTTCCAGGACATGATCAAAAATCCTTATGATGAACAGCTATTTGAATTTTATGGAACAACTCAATTAGTAAAAAATGTGAATGGTACAGAGACAAAAATTGGCCAGCCATCTATTTATACAAGCATTTCAGTTTCTCCCGATAAAAAATACATGATGCTTCGTACGATCAAAAAACCATTTTCATATCTGGTACCAGCTTTTGGGTTTCCCGCTACTGTTATGATCACCGATATGAATGGCAAACAAATAAAAATGTTGGCCGATCTTCCCTCTTCAGAAACAGCGCCAAGTGGAAATGATAATGTTCAAAATGTGGCAAGATCATTTGGATGGAGAGATGATGAAGCAGCCACCGTCATTTGGTGCATGCCGCTTGATAGTGGTTTGATAAAAACGAAAGTGGACTTTCATGATGCTGTGTTTGCACTCAGCGCGCCATTTAGCGGGCAACCCAAAGAACTTTTTAAAACTGAAATGCGCTACCGTTTTACTAACTGGGGCAATTCAACAATTGCATTGGTTAATGAAGGACTTACCAGCAAACAGGTAACAAGAACGAATAGATACAATCCCACAACCGGTCAGTTTGAAAAGTTAACGGAAAGAAATACAACTGATAATTATTCAAATCCCGGGACTCCTGTGACAGAAAAGAATCAATTTGGAATTGATGTGATCAAAGTGATTGACAATGGAAATAAGCTGTTGCTGAATAATACAACCGGCGCTTCACCGAATGGTGATCTGCCCTTTCTTGCCACATTCGATCTCAATACAAAAAAGCTTGATATAATCTGGCGCTGCAGCGAAGGTTATTTTGAAAACATTATTCGAGTGCTGAATCCTGATAAACTTGAATTGCTGACAAGAAAGGAAAGCGAAAAAGAAGTCCCCAATTACTGGATAAAAAATCTGAAACTCAAAATTGCTGACAGGCAAATAACCAATTTCACAAACCCCTATCCGCAACTGGAAGGTATAAGCAAACAAAAAATAAAATATAAAAGAGAAGACGGCGTTGACCTAACGGGCGACCTGTATTTACCCAAAGGCTATGATCCCAAAAAAGACGGAAAACTTCCGGTGATCATGTGGGCCTATCCTGCCGAATTTAATTCTGCAGCAGATGCGGCGCAGGTCCGTGGCAGCGAACATAAATTTACATTTATAAGCTATGGCACGCCTGTTTGTTATGTCACCCAGGGTTATGCAGTGCTCAACAATGCCGAAATGCCGATCGTTGCAACTGAGAAAGACAAAAAGCCAAATGATAATTTCAATGATCAGTTACGGATGAACGCCGAAGCAGCGATAAACAAATTAGATGAAATGGGTGTTGGTGACAGAAATCGTGTTGCCGTTGGCGGACACAGTTACGGCGCATTTATGACAGCAAACCTGCTTGCTCATACCAATCTTTTTAAAGCAGGCATTGCACGCAGCGGCGCATACAATCGTTCACTTACACCATTTGGTTTTCAAAATGAAGACCGCACCTACTGGCAGGCACCTGATCTGTATAATGATATGAGTCCTTTTATGAGTGCAGATAAAATTAAAACACCGATACTTCTTGTTCATGGCGAGCTGGATAACAACACCGGCACTTACCCGATCCAAAGTGAAAGAATGTTCAATGCGATCAAGGGACATGGCGGCACGGTAAGGTTCGTGTTATTACCATACGAAAGCCACGGCTATGCGGCAAGAGAAAATATCCTCCATCTTTTGTACGAGCAATATGCGTGGGTGGAGAAATACGTAAAAAATGCTGATAAGAATGCGGCAGGTGGTGATAAGCAGAAAGCGTTTTGATTCTTTGCGAGACCGACAAAGGAGGCCGAAGCAATCTCCGCAATTAATGGACCTTGATAATGTAGTCGACTGTATCCGACTTGAGGCTTGTTGCGACGCACACCCTGCACTAAACGAGGCGAAGTGTTCAGCATTCGCGTTTCTGCTGAACAAAAGACATATACAGTGCGGAATAAAATAGCTTTAACAAACCTATTATTGGCCTGCTCAACTATTCCCATATGCAAAAAAAATCAGCAAGGATAATCGCCTTAGTTGGAGCGTTGATCGCATGGTTTGCAATCATAGCCCAGTTTTATTTAATGATAACAAACAGCGTCGTGTCTTTTCCCGAAACAATTCTTCGTTTTTTTAGTTTCTTTACCATTGATACCAACATCGTTGTTGCGCTGTGTTTCACTGTTATTTTTTTTAGCGGTAATTCGGGTATCGGCAGACTTTTTACGAAAGCCACAACAATTACAGCCATTACAATCTATATTACAATTGTAGGGATTGTTTATAATGTTATTTTACGTTCAACCTGGCAACCTGAAGGATTACAAAAAATTGTTGATGAATTATTACACGTTATCATTCCTGCACTATTCATTCTATTCTGGTTACTATTTGTTCCAATTGAACAATTAAAATGGAAAAATGCTTTTTCCTGGCTTATTTATCCAATACTATACATGAGCTATGCAATTATTCACGGCGTTATCACAAAATTTTATCCATACCCTTTTGTTGACATAAATGTGCTCGGCTATAGTAAAGCGCTGTTAAATGCAGGCGGCGTGTTACTTGTTATCTTCTTTCTGTCGCTAGCATTAATTGCTACCGGCAAACTCATAAAAAAATTTGACAATGACGGAAAGAAAGTTGTGAGTTAGATTCGTATCAAGCGATTTCGCCGTTTATCATCACTTTGTCAATCAGATTTGATCCAAAAGAATAAGGCATGTATGCCAATGAAGGCATAGGTTTCGAAAAGATCAAATTTGCTTTTTTACCAGCGGTGATGCTTCCCACTTCATTTTGCAGTTGCATGGCATATGCGCCATTGATCGTAGCCGCATTAATTGCTTCTTCCGGCAACATTTGCATTCCACTACAACTCATGGCGACAACCAAATTCATATTCCCCGAAGGAGACGACCCCGGATTATAATCAGACGCCAAAGCAATGGCACAACCCGCATCGATCATTTGTCTTGCTGGTTGAAATGGCATACGAAGAAAAAAAGCAGCGGTTGGCAGCAAGGTTCCAATTGTTTCAGACTTCGCAAGTTTATTGATAATATCTCCATTAACAGTTTCAAGATGATCGACTGAAACCGCTCCCAGTTTTATTCCCGTTTCTACTCCACCTGAAAAATTCAGCTGGTTTGCGTGGATCTTTGGTTTCAAGCCGTAACGCATACCTGCTTTAGAAATCGTTTCAGTTTCTTCCGGAGAAAAAAAACCATTTTCACAAAACACATCAATAAAGTCAGCCAATTTTTCTTTTGCAATCACCGGCAACATTTCATTTATGATAAGATCAATATAACCCTGGTGATCTTCCTTATACGCCAGGGGATATGTATGGCCCCCAAGGAAAGTCGATTTAATAGAAAGAGCAGATCGATCTTTTAATCTCTTTATGACGTGAAGCATTTTCAATTCGCCTTCAACTGTCAATCCATACCCACTTTTAATTTCGATTGCCCCTGTGCCTAACTTACTCACCTCCTCCAGGCGTTTCCATGAAACATTGAATAATTCATCCTCAGTCATTTCATTCAGTTTCCGGGCGGAGTTTAAAATGCCGCCTCCTTTTGCAGCAATGTCAGCATAACTCATCCCTTTTATTTTATCAACAAACTCTTCTTCACGACTTGCCGCAAAAACGAGATGCGTGTGAGAATCGCACCAGCATGGAAAGATGAACTGACCAGAAGCATCAATAGTTTGTTTGAAATTTGATGTTTGATGTTTGAGGCTTGACATTACTCCATATTCCACGATTGTTCCATCTTCAATTATTACAAAGGCATTTTCAATACAAGGAAGAACTGACAACTCCGTTCCCCGCAGAAGTTTTGATTCTTCTCTTGTATTCACCAACTGCTTTATATTGGAAATAAGCGTATCCATTTACAATTCAGTCCAAACTTGTTTTGCAAATTGTTCCAATGATGGATCTCTTGCTCCCATCAGCAATAGTACACAATTATCGGTCAAATGAGGACGTATAGCTTTTACAAGATCATTTCTATTTTCAACAAAAAAAGCCTTGTTACCTCTGGCTTTCAGATCGTTTATAAGATCATTTGAAGAAATATCCTTTGTTGTCGTACCACCTGCATAAAAAATTTCACTCATCCAGATTTCGTCTTTTGGTCTCAATGCTTTTGCTATTTCATCAACAAAATCATTTCTCAAAAATTTTGTTGGGGCATAACCGTGTGGCTGAAACCAGGCGATAACTTTTGGGGCCACGGGCTGGCAAGCTATTATACTTGCTGCGCATTTTGCCGGGTTATGAGCATAATCATCGATCATCCAAACACCACCCTTAGTCCCATATACCTGGTGGCGACGGTAAATCCCTTCATAATTTTTTAAGGCAGATGCACACGCAGGCAAATCAACCCCAATTTGATTTGCCACGGCAATAGCAGCAGTTGCATTTTCCATGTTATGTTTCCCCAATGCGCGAATGGTGAATGGTGAATGGTCAATGACAAACTGAATGCTTAACCCGTTTTGTCTAAAATCTCCTGCTACAAATTTTGCCGGAATCTTTTCATCTATTGAAAAGTCATGATTGACATTCTGTGATAACTTTCTTGCCAATGAATGAGACTGGTTCACGACAAATGTTTTACTGTTATTCTTGAACACAGCAAAAATTTCCATCAGCGCATCGATTTCTTTATGGTCTTTGTCAATGTTCAGCAATAAACCGATCTCAGGTTTGTACTGAATAATGGACCCGTCGCTTTCATCGGCCTCTATCACAAGCCATTCTCCATTCCCGACTTTTGCATTTCCAATCTTTCCTGCTTTTGTGATGCTGGTCAGCCCGGCCCCACTTATTATGCTTGGATGAAGACCCGCATATTCCATTATATCAAATAACATGGCAGTGGTCGTGCTCTTGCCGGAGGTCCCCCCAATCGCAATCGTTTTTTTACTTTCAGCAATCAACGACAATAACTCGCTGCGTTTAATTATTGGGATGTTCAATTGCTTTGCTTTCTGCACCTCATACACGGTATCTTCAATGGCACTGCTCACAACGATAAGATCACTGTTATTGTTAATACCTGTTCCATCCTGTAAAAAACATTTGATCCCCTCCGCTTCCAGTTTTTCCTTTGTGTCGTTAAATTCACCTTCTCTAAAATAGCGGTCACTGCCTGAAACATTTTTACCAATGCCCCGCAGGTATTGCGCCAATGCACTCATACCCGTGCCGGCTATTCCAATAAAAAAGGGATTTTGGAAATCGTTAAGAGATGAAATCATTATTGCAAATGTAGCTATTGCCTCCTATTATTTCCGTTGATAGGTGATCGAAATAAGCCCCGATTTATATGTCTGTACTTCTTTAACTGTCCAATCACTTCGTTTTTCAATATGCTGAAAAAAACTTTTTCCCTTTCCAATTATGGACGGGCACAACGCTAAAGAAAGCTCATCTACCATATCATAATTCAATAACGAACTCAATAATTCTGCGCCACCAAAAACGGCAATGTCTTTTCCCGGTTGGTTTCTTATTTTATTTGCCTCAGTTTGCAGATCGCCATTTACAAGAATATATCCTTCCTCAACCTCTTTTAGCGTATTCGAAAAAACATAGTGCTTCATGTGGGCAAAGGGTTTAATCATTTCCTCGGTTACCTCTCCTTTCATTTTCAAAGATGTCTCATAAGTTTTGCGTCCATGGAACATGGCATCGATGTTCTTCCATGACTCGTCCAGCTCCTTGAATTGTTCAGTATCATAAATTATCCAATCGATCTCGCCATTCGGCCCCTCGATAAATCCATCAATGCTTGTAGCAAAACCTGCAATTATCTTTCGCATAAAAAATTATTATCCCCCGGTTGTGAATACTTTTACCCAGTCGACATACATCGTTCCCGTTTGTATTAACGCAGGATTGAAGTTAGAAAAGAAAAGTCCTCCCACTGCAAGATTCAGGGTTATTCGTTCTGTTTTACCAAAAAGACTAGGCACATAACTTCCGGAATTTGTCTTTACTTGTACGCCATCAAAATAAAATCTAAGTTCATTTTGACTCCAGATCATTTCATAAACATGATAACAGGTTTGAAGACTTACATCTGTAGTTATAAACCCTTCAGCACCGCGAACAAGGTTGCGGTTAGCTGTCCTTCCATAGAAATAATTTGTCTGATACTTAAAATCCTCCTGTCCCCTGGCTTCCAAAATATCTATCTCCCCTTGTGTCGGCCACGGATCGCCATAACTCCAGAATGCAGGCCACATTCCATAGCCCGATGGCAATTTTATTCTTGCCATCATTCTCACATTTGGCGAAGAAGCAGATGCAGAAAAATTTGCTTTTGATTCAATTCGTCCTGAAGTATAATTAAATGTTTTTGGTGTTGGATCAAATGGCGTTGTAGGGCCAGAAACGGTCTCTTGTCTTGCAGCAATAACGAGATTTCCGTTTGTTACTGAAAGATTAGAACCCTGGTACAGTTGTAATTCATTATTGAAAGCCCCACCATTCCAGATATTCCAGCTATTCAGGTTAGTTGAAAAAAGATCCTCGAAGGTTTTTGTCCAGCCCGCCCCGATGATCGCAGCTTCGTTTATATCATAATCGCAAACGCCATGGACAGGTGGTGGCGGTGGCGGCGGCTTTGCAGTTGCAATTTCTTCAGCCACGTCAGCTTTTGTGTCAACATTCTTTTTACATCCATATACTGTTATTAAGAAAAGGACTGCACAGAAAAAATTCTGCTTAATGGTTGTCATAAAAAAACTTTTTTAAATGTACTACTTATAATTATACGTTTAAACGGTTTTTAGACGACGTCAATGTCTTTACTTTATTTCAGCTTTGAATAAATTAGTGTATCACCGAATTCGCCCCTGAAATAGAAGTTTTCCCTTAAATGTCCTTCTTTTATAAAGCCGGTGCTTTCCAATATGGCGGAAGACGCAATATTCTCCGGGCTAAGTAACGCTTCAATACTATGTAATTTCAAAACATTAAAACCATAATCGATAACACAAATAATAGCTTCCTTCATTATTCCTTTGCGCCAGTGATCTGGATGAAGTATATAGCCGATCTCTCCGCGGTAATTTTCCGGTTTAAAATTCCACAGGCAAATAGTGCCAATAATTACAGAGGGATCACTAAGTAGTGCAATGCCCCAAAGAATAGATTCATTTTCATCCACTGCTTTATTTATTTTGACAATGAATTCTTCTGCTTCTTTAATTGAGGTCGCCGGTTCTTTTCCCAAATAACGCAAGACATCGTTATTTGACCGCAGAAAAAACATTTCGTTTGCATCAGTTTTTTCAAGCCTTCTTAATAAAAGCCTTTCCGTTTTTAATTCAGGAAACGGAGTAAAATTCAGTTCAAGCACAGTTATATTTTTATTGTAGAGAATTCCAATCCTCCTTTGTCATTTCAAATTTTATTTCGCCCTTTCCGTGAATGCCAACTTCATTCCAACCTGCTTTGCGGTAAAACATTTCGGCTCTGGTTCCAGGAGCGGTACCCAGCCAAAGAGTTTTATCTGTTTTTGAAAAATACCAATTTAGCATTTCATCATGTAGTTTTTTTCCAATTCCTAGTCGTTCAAAATCGGGGTGAATAAATAAGGCCCAGATATTATTATCAACGAGATCAGCAATTGCAAACCCGACAACGTCATCATTTATTTCACAAACCCACCCTTTTCCTCGGCGATTCATATAATCCGCAACATCACTGTCAGGAACTAATGCGGGGTCTGACAAGCGATTCTCTTTTACAAGATTTCTTACCACTTGTATCTGAGGAATGTCCCTTATTTCCGCCACGCGTATTTTCATTTTTATAAAAACTGAAGATAACCCACAAAAGAAAAAATCTATCTCATCTTCACAAGTAATCCACAAATGAATTTGACCGTCGATAAATACATCATACCGCAAAGGTTACTTACTTAACTTCGCGGTATTAAGAACAACTAAGCCCGTTTTGATCCGTTTTCAACGAAGTGCCTTGCTAATGAACGGTAGTTTAAGATTCAATTTAAAACCTTAAAAGAACGAAAATGGTACAAAAAACCTATTACAAAACAAAAGAGTATTGCAAAGTAAAATTCTCATTTCAGGCTGATGCCGCTGAAACCATTGAAATACTTGGTTTGAACAGTGATTGGAAAAACTCAGTTATCATGAGCAGAAAGAAAGATGGCTCTTTCAGCGCTGATGTAAACCTGCCCAAGGATTCTACACATGAATTTAAATACCTGGTTAATGAGACTCTGTGGGTGAATGATCCTGAGGCTGATAAGGAAGTTCCAAATGCATTTGGTGGCAGCAACAGCGTAATTGTTATTTGATATGTGCTTCGTTATTTTTTGATCCTCATCGTTACGGTTCTCTAAAATTTACGTTTGCCGGAAACTATCGGGAGTCACTATTTCATACCAGCAGAACGGGACGTCATCATGCATGTACCCAAAATGCATGATCTTTAAATTTAGCATCAAGCCACCAGTTTCTTTTTCCTGTATCACGGTTAAAATTCACGGCGCCGGCCTGGCTTTGCAACGGGGCTATTACATCTCCATTGCCGTTGCGTTTTGCTTTTGAATTACCCATTTCAGGAACGAGCAGGGTAATATGACCGGATCTTCCACCTTCTACCCGTTTCGCAATTATCAATCCGATGCCACCGAGGTTCGCTGCATTTTGCAATTTTGTGAGGTTGCCGGTTTGGCGCCAGCCAAATCTTTCTCCAAAATCTCTTAGCCAACTAAAGATGCCGTTGGATCTGATCTCCTCAATAGTGGCATTTAGCAGAGGCTCCACAACTTCATTGCGGGCCAGTTGTTCAATTGCTCGTTGTGTCCACCAGACGCGGGGAAGGTATATACCAGCAAGATGACAAAAATCATGTGCATAGATATTGCAAAAAGTTTTTCCCTCACAGGGCTGATATCTTTTATGTGCTGGTTTTTCTACGTTGAGCCACTCAATGATCTTTATTACTTCTTTACGTAATACAGAAGGTTCTGCAGTGCTGCTTCTCGACGGTTGGTTGGGTTCATTTAATGAAAAAGGCCCTGCGATCGCCGTTCTTTTCGTTATCCTCCCTCTGATTTGTGGCATAAATACCGCCGCTATTCCGCTTTGCGGTTCCCCGGCAAAAGGACGCATTACCGGGATTGCTTTTGCTTTCGTTGTTACCAATTCCAAAAAATCACTGGCTGCAAATCCTCTAAGATTAGCGCCATTCAAACTTGTTTCCACTTCGAACCATTTGTCGCCGGCCGAACCGGAAAGCAAACTCACCAAATGACCATTCGGTAATGCTGCGATCCTGTTTGCAGATGGGTTGTCTGCAGGTATTGTTGGTTCGCTACGAAGATTCAGCGTGTTGCTGGTTACTTTAACTCTGTATATTTTTTTTGCAGGTGCCAGAGGTGTTGGAGCAGGTATCGGTGCAGGGCCGTTAGTGGAATCCATTCCTGCGGTTATAACCGATTTTGCGATACTAAAATAATCAAAGATGTTTTCGCCATAGAACCTGCCATCGTCGCTTTGATGTCCTTGTTTAAATCCACGGCTAAGATCGGCCTTGCCACGATTATAAGCGATCGCGACAAAAATTTTTTCATTATCATTCAGTGTTGGTTTTGATTTCCATTTCTGCCTGGCTTTTGCTTCGAACAATTCTTTTATGCATAGCAAAAAACTGTTTTTAGGATCGGCCCATTTCTTTTGTAAAAAAAATTCAGGATCATTTTTAAAATGTTGCAGGTCGTATTGAAAGATGCCGAAACCATGGCAGAATTTATTTGGATTCTTAACAGCGACGCTATACCCTTTTATAAATTGCGCCATTTTAATAAGGCAATCCCGTGCAATATCAAACATCACGCCGCCGTCATTCACATTAAGAAGTGCTTGCTTATTGATTGGGAAAGCTTTTCTATTTGGAGCATCTATCGTATCGCCTACACATAAAAATGAGATCTCAGTAACAGGAACCTTGCCGATAAGATTGCTCCAGATAAAACCCGTTTCCTGATAGGCAATTGCGCATAAAAGATCGCGGTCAAAAGGTGTGTTGACTCTAAGGGCTTGCAGGTCGGGAGCAAAAGTTTCTTTAAACCACTTAATAGCATCAGTTATTTTCATAAAAAATGTTTGATGGTGGTTAGGGATAAATTGTGCGAATCCGAAACAGGATCAAGGTAAATAGTAATCTAATGCATCCCAATACCACTTTATGGTGATAAGTACTCCTTTTATCGAATATTAACATGCGATTGAATATTAGCTATTGGATATACTCGATAAATCGATAATGTTGGCAGTCGGAAACAAATACATTAATTATGAAAGGGGCAAGCTATTATATTGTTCTGTTTTTTTCATGAAAAAAAATTGATAGAGCAAATTGAATATGGAAAAAACAACAAACTTAACGCCGCCTATACTTATAGCTATGAGTTGGACAGAAAAGGCAACTGGACCCGGCAAAAGAAAATTCAAAACGGTAGTGTGATTGAAATAAAAAAGAGAGAGCGATTTCCTATCACTAATCTCACCTAAAAGTTTATAGTCTGCCTGATCTTCCTTGTAATTAAAGCCATGCTCAAATATTTTATGTTCAGGAAATCAAAATGCCTGAGCAGCAAAAACGTGATTGCTGTTTCTTTTAACGCAATAGCATTGTTAAAACAATCCAGTGCTTTTTCCCGGGCACCGGCGCGGGCATAGTCAATTCCCATCCACGTTTGTGAAACGTATTCGCTCTTGTCTCTCAATTCAGCATAATGTTTGTCAACTTCTTTTTCCATCAACGAATGGTCACCATCATTATAAAACTTAAGGAGCGCCTTATTCTTTGACTTTTCGGCAGCCGCGATGGCTTCTTTTTTATCGTTCAAAAACCAATACAAACGGGAAAGATCCTCATAGTATATTTTTTTAAGTGAAGGATCAACTGAAGCTTTTTCGATTAATCCTTTTTGCAAGGCAATTCCTTCTTCTGACTGGTTATTATTTACTAATGCTCTTATCCTGTTTTCCACTAAATAATCCCACATCGGATTTAATTCGGTACCCCGGCTGTAAATTTTTAATGCCTCTTCTTTTTCCTCCTTTGCTTCCAATAAAATTCCCAGCCATAAATACACGTTCGATTGATTTGCATTTAAATCGATTGCCCGGCGATAAGTAATTTCAGCCGCATGCCAGTCAAAAGTCTGGTGATACCAATAACCAAGAGTAGCCTGTATCTCGCCTGACGAAGGATCAAGTCCAAGTGCCGTGTCAATATTTTTTTTGGCAAGCCAAAGCATTCTTGTCGGATCCTCATACCCGCGGAAAGAGGATAGTAAATAAGTAGTGGCAAGGCCTGAATAAGCATCGGCAAATGTTCTGTCTCTGGCTACCGCCTGTTGAAAAAGTTCTCTTGCCACCAACAAGTCAGTTTTATTCCGTTTTTCAACAAGAAACTTACCACGCATATAAACATCATACGCCTGCAGGTTTACCGTTGGTACGTAATCCAGTTGCTGCGATTCCTTTCTGGTTAGTGTTGTATTGAGAACCGAAGCTATTGCCAATGCTACTTCTCTTTGAATTGTGAAAATATCATCAACAGGTCGATCATATGATTCTGACCACAAATGCTCATCGGTAACAGCATTGATCAACTGTGCAGTAATTCTCACTTGCGTAGGCGACCGTTGTACGCTCCCTTCTACAATTGTTGCCACACCAAGTTCTTTTCCAATTTCCCTTATTGATTTGGGTGTCTTCTTATACTGCATTACCGAGGTCCGGGAAATAACTTTAAAAGATTTTATTTTTGAAAGCTGCGTGATGATATCTTCGGTAAGGCCGTCACTGAAATATTCCTGCTCTTTGTCGCTGCTCATATTCACAAATGGCAGTACAGCAATGCTATTTTCATCAATTGCTACCTGTTCATCATTGGGGCCGGTGTGATAAACAGTTTTACTGTATTCCGTAAGCACCTCGTAGATCCTGATCGGTTGTTTTACATTTTTTAGGAATTCCTCTTTTATAAAAACAGAATCCATGCCTTTCTTATTCGCAATATTCCTGTAAACCACTTCCGAAACATAGATACCCCCTTCGGGAGCTAATGCCTGAATGCGTGAAGCGATATTTACTACGTCCCCAAAAACATTACCATCCCGTAAAAGCACATCACCCATATGAATGCCAATTCGTACCGGGACTTTGGGGTCTTCATTAAAATCTGTTTGTAAAAGTTTGGCAAATTCGACCGCATCCGTTGCGCTATTAAAAAGTACAAGACAGCCATCACCATAGTATTGGATGATCTTACCCTCCAGTTCCTCGACAATAATATCAATTACATGCCTGAAACGGGTGATCTTTTCCAGCGCCGAATTCTCATCTTTCTGCATCATAGCGGTATAATTCACTATGTCTGCAAAAAGAATTGCAGCTAATTGATGCGAATGTTCAGGCATAGGTTGAATGTTGGGCTGCGAAGTTAATGAAAAGCAGTTTTTATCAATGACAAGAAGTATATAATCGGCATATTTTTTCTACCAAAATTTTTAAGAGCGATCCATGGCTATATTTTCAGAGCATAATGATATGCTAATTTTGTTGTTTGGTATTGGAATCTTTTTTCGCCTCATCTTTTAATAGCTTAAAATAAGTAACCCTGAAGCGGTTATTCACCAACTCGCCCTGTACTTCGGCTTTTCTAACTGCATTACACAACCCATCTTTTGCATGAGCATCACCGTGAGAATCAATGTCAGTACCATCAACGAAAAATGCTTTACCATCCATTCGCACTGCAAGATCGCACCCTTTACCCTCCAGTTTAAACCGACATTCCCCGCAGGCGGCTTCCACGATCTGTATCTTCTTAGCAGGATCAGGCTTTATCACTATTGAATCGGTCTTCTGACTAAAAACACTACATCCCAAAAGCATGCAGACTATTGAGGTAAAGAAGGTCTTCATATATAAAATTTAAGTGCAAAACTAACGAGAAATGCGGTGTCGCGACGCCTGGAAGCCAGGGGAAATAAAATTGCACAATATTTAAACTCCGTTCTATTTATGCGGTCTTCAAACTATGGCTTTTTACCCGGCAACCTATAAGAAAAGTCTACCGTTTATCTTAAGTAAGTTTTATCTTTAGAATTCAATCTAAAATTTGTGCGTCTACCCCGCGAAACTCATAGAAGGAGAAATTTCCCATTTCATTTCCATGCACAATTTTTACTTCCTGTAATTTACACTTGTCTCTTTTCCGTTCAATCTTTTTCACAATGCCCCCCGAACATTGATTTTGAGACGGGGACCTTTGCCAACTGGACCTGCTATACCGGAAATGTTTCAGCCGCCGGGGGTGTTAATACAATTTTTCTGACCCAATCAGGAGGACCTGTTCCAAACCAGCACACCATGTACTCTAACACAACCAATGAAGTAGATTATTTTGGTGGTTTTCCCGTTAATTGCCCCAACGGAAGCGGTTATTCTATAAAATTAGGAAACAACACAGGAGGCGGTCAGGCAGAAGGCATTTCTTATGAGTTTACGATCCCGGCAGGCAGGGATCTTTATTCACTTATTTATCATTATGCTGTAGTATTCCAGGATCCCGGCCATGAAATATTTCAGCAACCAAGATTGGAAATAGAAGCCCTGAACGTGACCGATAATACGATTATTCATTGCTCATCATTTACTTTTATTCCGTTTGGTTCTATCTTACCAGGTTTTTTTATTTCATCATTTCAGCAGGACACTACGGATGTCTGGTGCAAAGATTGGTCGGCTGTAAGTATGAACCTTGATAATAATGCAGGTAAGACCATCCGCATCACATTTAAAACTGGCGATTGCACATTTACCCGTCACTTTGGATATGCGTATATTGACGTGAATTCTGAATGCAGCAGTGAGTTTGTCGGTGCTACTTATTGCCCTGATGATGCTTTTATAAATGTAACCGCTCCTTTTGGCTATCAGAACTATACATGGTTCAATAATACTTTTACGCAAACACTTGGAAATTCCCAAAGTATCATCTTTAATCCCCCGCCTCCGGTTGGTACCGTCATTGCTGTTGAGGTGGTGCCATACAATGGTTACGGCTGTCTTGATACGTTATTTGCCCAATTGATAGATACATTAACTGTTCGGTCTTATGCCGGTAGGGATACACTTTCGTGTAACCAGAATCCGGTCCCGATTGGTGCCATCCCGAAACCCGGTTTAATTTACAGTTGGAGCCCCGCGGCAGGATTATCGGATCCCAACAGTGCGAATCCGAGAGCCGGGCCACTTGTAAAAACCACATACATACTGACAACAAGCAGTGCAGGGGGAGGCTGCGCTACTACAGATACTGTAGTGGTCGATGCTTCAATTATTGATACCACAATTGGTGTTATTGGGAAATTATCGTACTGTATAACCAGCGGGGATAGTGCGCTGTTATTTGTACAACCTACCAATAACATTCAATGGCTAAAAGATAACTTTCCAATAAATGGCCAAAATGATCTTCGGTATAGAGTTACTCAATCGGGGAATTACAGGGCTATACTTTCCAATGATCGCGGGTGTACCGCGTTGACACAAGAAAAGACCGTGACTATTGAAACGCCACGACCCGGTATTACTTACCCCATTGAATATGCTGTTGTAAATTATCCGCAGCAATTAAAAGCCAGGACTTTTGGTGTTGGGGTAGAATGGACTCCGCCAACATTCCTGAGTTCAACGAGTAGCTTTGTTCCCTTTTTCAATGGAACTACGGATAAACTATATACAATTGAAATTGAAACTGCGGCCGGGTGCATAACCGTAGATACACAATTGGTAAAAGTATTTAAGGAAGTGAAGATTTATGTGCCATCAGGCTTTACCCCAAACCAGGATGGCTTAAATGATCATTTAAAACCTATTCCTGTAGGAATAAAAGAGCTTAAGTATTTCAGAGTATACAACCGGTGGGGACAATTGGTTTTTGATATGAAGGATGACCCTAAAGGTTGGAACGGCATGATCAAAGGTAAACCGCAATCGACACAAGTAGTTGTTTGGATGGCCGAAGGAATCGGGATCAATAATGTAGTGTATAAACAAAAAGGCACCTGTGTGCTGATACGGTAATAATATTTTTTTGAATCATAAGAGATGAAAACTACCAGGAGCCTTTTTAGAAAAATATTAATGCTTTGCAGTTGTCTTTGCTTTATAGCAAATGGCCATGCGCAAACTAAACCAAGCTTATTTAAAATAATTGCGTTTTACACAGCGAAAAACGACCATGCTCACATCAGTTTTGTTCATGAAGCCAACCGGTGGTTCCCGCAAATGGCTAAGTTGTATAACTTTTCCTATGATTCAACCAATAATTGGAACAATCTCAATGAAGAATTTCTTACCGACTACAATGTTGTTATTTTCTTAGATGCAAGACCTGAAAGCCGGACGCAAAGAGAGGCATTTAGAAAATACATGGATGCTGGCGGCGCATTTATCGGTTTTCATTTTGCAGCATTTGCGCTGACTCCATCGGTCTTTCCTCAAAACTGGGACTGGTATCACAATACACTTATTGGCGCAGGTCAATACAAAAGCAATACGTGGCGTCCAACGTCTGCTATTTTGCGCGTTGAGGACAGCACGCATCCCGTTACAAAAAATTTACCGCTCACTTTCAGATCATCACCAAATGAATGGTATCGCTGGGAAAAAGACATCCGGCTGAATCCTGATATCAAAATTCTTTTATCGATCGACCCAAAAAGTTTTCCGTTGGGTAATGGCCCTAAACAATCAGAAATATGGCATAGCGGTTATTACCCTGTTGTTTGGACACATAAAAAGTATAAAATGCTCTATATAAACATGGGACATAATGATATTGATTATGACAATAACACCAATAAAGAATTGTCATTCCAGTTTGGGAACGACATACAGGATAAAATGATCATTGATGGATTAATATGGCTGGGCGCTCACAAAAAATAACATTGCGGCTATTTTATACTCGACATATCAATCACAAACCTGTATTTCACATCACTTTTTAGCAGTCTGTCATAAGCCTCATTTATTTTTTGCATTGGGATCACTTCTACATCTGCTACAATATTTTTCTCTCCACAATAATTAAGCATTGCCTGAGTTTCAACTGTGCCACCAATCATTGAACCGATAATACTGCGGCGATTCTTGATCAATTCAAACGGATTTACATGAGGTTCTTCCTTTGGCAAACCCACTACCAGCAACTTACCATGAAGATCCAGCAGCCTCAAATAAATTTCATAATCATGGTTCGCGCTGACCGTATCAACAACCACATCAAAATGATCCTGATGTAATTTCATTGCAGCTTCATCAGTGCTTAATACGAAATGATGAGCGCCGAGTTGCTTTGCATCTTTTGCTTTTGATGGCGAAGTACTGAGCATGGTGACTTCAGCTCCCATCGCGACTGCAAATTTTACGGCCATGTGTCCAAGACCACCCAGTCCGGCCACCGCAACCTTATCGCCTGCCTTTACATTAACAAATTTCAATGGAGAATAGGTCGTAATCCCGGCACAAAGTAATGGCGCAACACCTGCAAGATTCAGTTTATCGGGAACATGATAAACCCATCTTTCATCACAAACGATTTGAGTACTATATCCTCCCTGGGCTAATGTAATCTTATCTCTTTCAAAATTATTATAGGTACCGGTCATTCCTTCGGCACAGTATTGCTCCATAAATTCTGTACAGGGCTTACATTCCCTGCAGCTATCCACCATGACACCAACACCTACCGTATCACCAACTTTGAATTTCTTCACTTCAGTTCCGACTCTGGTCACCTTGCCAACAATTTCATGTCCGGGCACCATAGGATATAACGAGCCCCCCCACTCGTCTCTCACCTGGTGCAGATCGGAGTGGCAGACACCGGAAAATAAAATATCAACCAAAACATCATATTCTCTTAAATCCCTTCTTTCAAAACTAAAGGGGGCTAACGGAGCAGTCGGATCCGATGCGGCATATCCTTTTACAGGTATCATAATGAATATTTATGCTCAAAACTATCAAACTATGTTCCAGATATCATTTTTATTTTAAAGTCAGCTATCTTTAAGCATGCTGAAATGCATTTTGTTTGGGTCTGTCATTATCTGTTCACTATGCAGTTCTGCACAAGTGAATGTAAGGGATGAACCACGACATCACAATGTTTTCGAAAATGAATTTGTCCGGATTCTTGATGTTCATCTTGGGCCCAACGATACTACGCTATATCATTTACATAACACACCTTCAGTATTCATCATTTTCACAAACACCAATGTCGGTTCTCAACTTTGGGGCAAGCAACCTCAAAAAGGGGCTAACGTTAGTGGTATAGTTGACTACGACAGTATTGCCATTCCACGCATACATCGTGTTTGGAATGAAGATACCAGCTGGTTTCATGTAATGGATGTCGAACTTACCAACACAAAACCGAAAAATAATATTGCTGTATTGCAAAACACGTTTTTAAAATTATTGTTTAATGAGCAACAGGTAAATGGCTACAACGTAGAATTGAAACCGGGGAACATACTCGAAATACCTCCTTCAGGAAATGGCAGTTTGCTGGTAAGCCAAACGGAATCTGTTATTGAGTATAAAATAAATGAAATAATTCAGCATCGCATTTTGAAACCGGCTCATTATATATGGGTTGAAGCCGGTCAACACATTTCCTTAAAGCCAGCCGGGAACAAGGCAGTAAGTTTTGTGCTCTTACAATTAAAATAAACCCATCCGGTTTTTCACTAACTTGCTTCTCCAAAAAAATTATCATGAAAAAACTAATGCAAAATGCGGTAATTATTCTGCCAATATTTTTACTTATCACAGGTTCACAACTTAAATCACAAGCCTTAACTGCCGATGATATAAAAGCGCAAATGGTAAAAGAATGGGAAAGGGCAAAAACCTATACTGTTGACTATCTAAATGCAATGCCGGCCGACAAGTATTCATTTGTGGCTGCAGATAGTATAAGAAGTTTTGCACAGCAAATGCTTCATCTCGCCGGCGGAAATATTTTCCTCATGATGAATGCAACAGATCAAAAAGTGCCCCCTGTTTTTGGGAATCCAAATCTTGAAAACAGCCCCGGTGCACAGAAAAAAGATTCCGTGATGATTTATGTAACCGCGAGCTATGATTACTGTATCAACTCGGTCAAGAACACCGATATTAATAAATGGGGCGAAAAGAAAAAGATATTTGGTTTTGAGGAAACAAGACTCGCATTGATGATAAAAACTTTTGAACACCAGACGCATCACCGGGCTCAGACAACAATTTATATTCGTCGCCAGGGAATAAAACCTCCGCAGGAACGATTATTTTAATAGGTAATTATCTATTTAATAAAAAAGCCACAAGGATCCTTGAGGCTTTTTTATTTTTAATTACTTATATGTTATTCGATCGGGATTTTCTTTGCATTATGTTTAAGCCAGGTATCAAAATTCTGTAAGCCCGGGTCTAACTCTCTTGAATAGGGCACATGTCTTGTTGAAACACATACTTCTTCAAAGTCATGATAAAACTGGAACATGTTTCCCAGTTCATCTGCTCCCGGAAAGCCAAAACTTCTGTACAGATCCGGCGATACATCATTATATCTGACTTCCTCACCTAAGGCTTTTGTTAATGCTGCTGCCATCTCAGCGCAAGTAGGTTCATCCCCGGCTACACCTATCCTCTTTCCCACAAGTGAGGTTCCTTTTTTAAAAATGCCATACGCACATTTTCCTATATCACTGGATCCAATTCCAGAAAGTTTTTTCTTTCCCATCGGAAATGTGATAGCTAATGTTCCGTCTTCGCCCCGTTTTGGCCCGGCTCCGAAATAGATCATGTTTTCCCAATAGAAAGAAGCAAGTAAGAAGGTAGTGGGTACACCGGCATCAATAAAATAATGATCAGACTCACCCTTAGCATCAAAATGCGGCACTTTATATTTTCCCTGCAATGTTGGCATGCGGTTATCAATAAGCGGAATATAGTGACGGGTATCTTCAAGTGTTGACCATATTACATGTTTCAAGCCCGCAGTTTTTGCGGCATCTGCCATAATCTTTGCTTGCGCCATTTCTTTCTCAGGAGAGAAATGTGCCCAGAAAAAAGTAACACAAAAAGCGCCATAAGCACCGTTCATTGCTTTCTGTACATCTTCAGCATTATCAATATCAGCAACGACAACTTCCGCACCCATAGCTGCCAAAGTTGTTGCGTGTTCTGAATCCGGATCACGGGTAACGGCACGAACTGCGAATTCGCTATGCTTATCATGAAGAATTGCGCGGACCAGTCCGCCGCCTTGTGCGCCAGTAGCGCCAAATACAGTTATTATTTTCTTTTGTGACATGTTTTGATTTCTCAGCAATTTATAACACAATGCTGATTTCTTTGCCCATTAACTTTTTCTATTTCAGGAAAATTATTTGTTGGCTTTATAATAAGCACACACACTCCTCAGTAAACATATCTCGCATTTTGGTTGAGGCCTGCATATTTCCCGGCCATGAAACGACATTGCCATTCCGGCATCCCAATATTTTTGAGGAAGTATTTCCTTTATTTGTTTTTCAATTTTTTTGGGATCGGTACCTGTTGCAATTCCAAGCCTTGGGGCTACACGCACAACATGTAGGTCAACAATCACTCCTTCTGCCGGCTTACCGGCTTCACGCAAAATAACATTAGCGGATTTACTTCCAATCCCTTTTAATGAAGTGAGACCTTCATGGGTAAGTGGAATATTTTTATCTTGTTTGATGGCCCTGGCAATTTCTATCAACCATGCCGCTTTATTGGCAAAATTTCTCACCTTGCTAATAAAGGGAAATAATGTTTCTTCTGAAGCTCTTGACAGCGTCTTCATGTTCGGATAGGCATCAAATAGCTTTGGCGCAATCGAGTTAATGTTTCTATCTGAGTCCTGAGCAGATAGAACAACCATTACCAATAACTGGTAAATGTTTTTATAATCAAGCGGATGCTTAGTCTTCTTGTATTTTTTAAGCAGTGGTTGTATCGCTTTAGTCCAATCAGTTTTGGAGGGCATAAAAAAATTTGAACCATGAATCTACAATAAAAATAAGTCTGTCAATATTATGAAACTGGGGGCCCTGGTCGTGGCTTTTTTCCAATAGTTTTTAACATTTTGTAGCCGCATATCTTGAAAATATTGCCGTTGTTATACTTTACATTTTTCCTGTTTAGAACAAAATGTATAATTGTTTTATGAAAACCAACTTGCTCCTTATCCTGGCGTTTTTTTGCATTCCAGTCGCCAAAGCTCATTCCGGCGACACTGTACTTGAAAAAAAGAAATACTTTACCAAAAGAGCTATTGGCGAAATCACACTTGACGGAGTATTGAAAGAGGAAGCATGGAATGCTGTGGAATGGGGTGGTGATTTTATTCAATGGCTGCCTGACGAAGGAAAGCCTCCTTCTCAACCAACCAGTTTCAAAATACTTTACGACGACAAATATCTTTACGTCGGTTATCGTTGTCATGATGTTTCACCCGATTCAATTGTCAGGCGAATGGGACGGCGTGATGTATTTCCCGGCGATTGGATCGAAATAAATATTGACAGTTATCATGACCAGCGTACTGCATTTTCATTTACATTATCTGTTTCTGGTGTACGCAGTGATGAGTTCGTTTCTGAAAATGGAAACAATTGGGATGCGAATTGGAACCCTATCTGGTTTGCAAAGACTCATATAGATGAAAAAGGCTGGACTGGTGAAGTTAAGATACCTCTCAGCCAGATACGCTATGGCAATGAAGTCGATAAGGTTTGGGGGTTCCAGGTGACACGGCGCCTGTTCCGTAAAGAAGAACGATCAACCTGGCAGTACATTCCGCAAAATTCAGGAGTCTGGGTTAGCGGTTTTGGAGAACTGCATGGGTTGAAAGACATTCCGATGCATCGCCAGGTGGAACTTGCACCCTATGTAATTGCACAGGTGGATAAATATCAAAAGGAAGAAGGGAATCCGTTTGCCGAAGGTCTTGACGGGAAAATAGCGGCCGGTATAGATGGCAAGGTTGCTGTGACGAATGATCTAATTCTTGACTTTACTATCAATCCGGATTTTGGCCAGGTAGAAGCTGATCCGTCGCAGGTCCGGATTGACGGATTTCAAAATTTCTTTGAGGAGAGAAGACCTTTTTTTATTGAAAGCAGAAATATTTTCAATTACCAATTAACCGGTTCTGAAGCTGGTGGAGAATATGATTCCGATCTGCTTTTTTATTCACGCCGCATTGGAAGTTCGCCTCACGGCTATCCGGCAACATCCAATGGTGAATATGTTAAAATGCCTTTGAACACGTCAATACTTGGTGCTGCAAAGTTTAGTGGTAAAACAAAAAAAGGAGTCAGCATTGGCATTCTTGAAAGTGTTACCGAAAGAGAAATGGCAACGGTAGATAATAATGGACAAAAAAGAGAGGAATTAGTAGAGCCGCTTACAAATTATTTTGTAGCAAGACTGCAAAAAGATATCAAAGCTGGTAACACTGTGTTAGGAGGAATTTTCACTGCAGTAAACCGGGAAGAGGGTTTAAGTGATATCCTTCATCGAAATGCATATTCAGGTGGTTTTGATTTTTTGCATTTTTGGAAAAAAAGGACATGGTATCTCCGCGGTAATGTAGTTTTCAGCCATGTAAACGGTACAGAAGAAGCGATCCTTAATACGCAACGATCTTTTGAACATCTTTTCCAACGCCCTAATGCCAAGGAAGTAGAAGTAGACGCAAATAGAACTTCTTTAAACGGTATGGGCGGCACTTTTCGTATTGGTAAAATTGGAGGCAAATCAGGTAGGCATGGACGGATATTTAAATTTGAGTCAGGTGTGACGGTACGTTCCCCAGGGCTCGAATTGAATGATATTGGCTTTCTGCTCACATCAAATGAGATCAATCATTTTACATGGGCAGGCTTGCAATGGCAAAAGCCATTTTCAATTTTCCGTAATGCACGGATAAATTACAATCATTGGTTCAGGTGGGACTATGGCGGGCAGTTCCTCTACGATGCATTCAATTTTAATGCACATGCGACATATAAGAATAATTGGCAAACTGGGATGGGGACAACAGTTAATCCCTATGATATTTCCAACAATGCGTTGCGGGGAGGTTCTTCTCTTCGCCGCCCGGCTGGAATGGGACAATGGCTATATGTAACAAGTGACTCCAGAAAAAAATTCTATGCGAATCTCAATTTGAATTTCTTCTGGGGTTTTGATAATACGATAACCGGAAATAACTATAGTTTAAGTTTAGTTTTTCAGCCAACAAATGCACTCAACATCAACCTGAGCGCTTCCTACTCCGATTACTGGCGCAGGCAGGACCAGTTTGTAAACAATGTGGATTATAACAACATGGTGAGAACAATTGTGAGTGAAGTAAATCAGGAAACACTTCGTTTTGTTGGCAGGTTGAATTATAATATTACACCTGATCTTACGCTTCAATATTACGGTCAGCCCTACATAACAAGACCGCTCTATACAAACTTTGGCTATGTATCTGTTCCTTTGGCAAAAAAATATGACGACAGGTTTTATGTGTTTACTCCAAATCAGATCAGTTTTAATAATGACGAGTACTTTGTAGATGAAACAGGTGATGGGAATCCGGACTATAGTTTCAGCAACCCTGATTTCAATTTTGTCCAATTCAGATCAAATTTTGTTGTACGCTGGGAATACAGGGCAGGTTCAGAGCTTTATCTTGTTTGGTCGCAGGGAAACACGCCTGATGCTTTTGGCGATGTTGATACTCCGATTACACAAAGCTTGCTTGATAATGCATTTGCTGAGCAGGCGCGAAATATTTTTCTAATAAAATTGACTTATAGGTTTTTGAAATAAATTTTCTGTACCTGTTTTACTAACTAACTATCTGGATACCGCCCGCTCACAAAAAAGTATAGGATAATTCAACCAAGATGGTCATCGTCACCAAATTGGATCAATTGGCATATAAAGTTGTCAACCATTCTTCACGGCAGAATTTTTGCAAAGAATTTACCGGCGCGTTGCAGAATGACAACTACAGCAACATGATTTACTCTATTTTTGTTGACCGGACCTGTTCCGGATATCTGATCTAAACATGGAAAAACCAGCGACCGATAGCGGAGCCTCTGGCTCACAAATCCGAAAACTTGTTGCGATCATGTTCGCTGACATGACGGGCTATACCGCAATGATGCAGGAAGATGAAGCCAAAGCCAAGGTTTTAAGAAATCGGCAACAGCAAACTTTAGAAAATCTTATTCCTGCCCATAACGGAATTATTGTTCAGTTTTTTGGCGACGGCACATTAAGCATATTTGACAGCGCTATTGATGCTGTAAAATGTGGCATTGAAATTCAAAAAGAATTACAGAATGAACCAAAAGTAAAACTGAGAATAGGCATCCATTCAGGCGATGTTGTTTATGATACACAAGGATTGTATGGCGACTGTGTTAATCTTGCTTCACGCATTGAATCAATCTCTGTTCCCGGGGCTGTACTTATTTCTGATAAGGTTTTTGACGAAGTCAAGAACCAAAATGAAATAAAAACCCTTTCACTTGGGAGCGTTAACCTGAAAAATGTTAAGAAGCCGGTTGAGATCCATGCAATAACTAACGAAGGACTTGTTATTCCCACCGCTGCACAAATTGGCGTAAAAACAGGTACTGACAAAAGTGTAGCAGTTCTTCCCTTTATAAATATGAGTGCTGATCCGGAGAATGAATATTTCAGTGATGGTATCTCTGAAGAAATTCTTAATGCATTAACTCATGTAGATGGGATACAGGTAACGGCCCGCACTTCCTCATTTTCGTTTAAAGGCAAAAACGAAGATATAAGGCAGATCGGCGCCAAACTCGGCGTAGCAAACGTCCTGGAAGGTACAGTTCGCTGGGCGGGGAAAAAAGTAAGGATCAATGTTCAATTAATAAATACAGCAGATGGCTATCATTCCTGGTCTGAAGTTTATGATCGTGAACTGGAGGATATTTTTGAAGTACAGGATGAAATAGCAACGAAAATTGTAAGCCGGTTAAAAGAAAATTTTGCGGTCAATGAAAAAAAAGAAAATGTTGTCAGGCAGCCAACCGAAAATATTGAGGCTTACAATTTATACCTTAAGGGCCGCTATTACTGGAATAAATCTACTCCGGAGAATATTGTCAATGCTATCAAAACTTTTGAAGAAGCAATCAGTATTGATCCCACTTTCGCCTTACCCTATTGTTCCCTCTCCTATTGCTATTCTTTTCTTGGGTCGTCCGGGATTATTCCACCGGCGGAAGCTTACCCAAAAGCAAAAGATTGTACGTTAAAAGCTATTGAGCTTGATCCCAACCATGCTGAATCCCACTTATCACTTGCAACGATAAAATTTTATCACAACTGGGATTTTGATGGAGCTGAAGTATCGCTAAATAAAGCGCAAGACCTTGGACTGAATTCTTCACTGTTTAACCAGGTGCATGGCTGGTTTCTTATTGCAAAAGGAGATTTTGAAAAAGCGATAGAAAAAATTCAGCAGGCTCTAATTCTCGATCCGCTTTCATTGCCTTTGATGAGCACACTTGGTGATGCCTATTCTTTTGCCGGTCGATTTGAAGAAGCGCTTGCGCAATTTGATAAAATAATCGAACTGGAACCAAACTTCAGGAGGGCATTTGAAAGCAGGGGCATGACCTACCTCGCCAAGGGAGAAAATGAAAAAGCTATAAAGGATCTCGAACACTATCACAAACTTGTCGGGCATCCATTAAAAGGGCTTAGTAGTTTAGGCCATGCTTATGCGGCGGCAGGCCAAATGGATAAAGCCTTGGAATGTGCAGAAAAAATAAAATTAAGACAGGCGAAAGAACCTGATGTACTACTGCATATGGATTTTGCTTTTTTATACTCTGGCATGAAAGAGCTCGATCTTGCTTTTCAATATCTCAATAAAACTTATGAACAAAGGATGGGAATCGCTTGTCTTGGTATGATCTTTTGCATCAGGTATCCCATGCTGAAAGAATTAAAATCTGATCCCCGATTTACACAGCTAATTAAAAAGATGGGGTTAGACAAATAAGACTCTTAATCGAATAAGAGGATGACGAAAAATTATTTTCCTGATAACCATTGTGCATACAACCTTTTTTGCTTTTCAGTTATTGTTGGCATTGGTGTTATACGCACAACAGGCTGCTGGTAACCCGTAATCAAAACATTAATTTTTTGAACCCCTGATGAACGATCAACCTCTACAACGATTGTCTCCCCGATCTTCGCATTTCTTTGAATAGAACGAAAATCTAATGCACTAGCTAATGTTTTTCCATTTACCGTTTTGATAATATCACCTGTATGTAATCCTGCTCTTGCCCAGGCAACTGTTGGATTTGATAATCCAATTCTAAAAACATTTTCACCGGGCAATTGATAGACAAAAGCCCTTAGATCGGGAACCGGCTTTTGATCATTTGATACAAAATCTTTCCATTCAATTGTATATTGCAAACCGAGCAAGTTAATGTATTTTGAAAAATCGATTTGTTTGGTTCCATACACATGATCGAGGAAAAACTGGTCAACACTACATCCGCATACATCTTGTACGACCTGTTCAATATCTTTTGAAGTAAACCCCTTTTCGCCGCTGAATCGTTCGAGCATTTTCCTCATTACATCATCAATTGTTTTATTTCCGTTTGAAGCATTACGGATAATAAGATCAAGCATTGATCCCAAAACTTCACCCTGCAAATGTGTACTCGCTGAATAATCGCCTAGCATACCTACCGATCCGTATGATGCCTCGCTGATCTTCTCAGCAGAAAATTTTAAATAAGCCGGGGTTGCTGTATACCGCCTGATCAAATTCTCAAGATGAAAAGATCTCGTTGAATCAAAAACATAAAGGCCCGCACGTCGTAATAAAAGATCAGTATAAAAAATGGTCAACCCTTCGCTAAACCAAAGTCCCTTTGATAAAGGCGGTGTTTTGTAGTTCACATCCCCATACTCAATGGGACGGATTCGCATCAAATTCCATGTATGAAAGTATTCATGGGCAATCTCTGGAAGAATATTTCCTATTCCATTCGCCAGTTGAGAGCTTGGGGCTCCAATCGTAGCCGAATTATTATGCTCTAAAGAACCCAGCGCCCCATCCTGTAACATAAAACTAAATTCACGATAGGGTGGTCTTCCAAATAATAAAACTGCCTGCTGCGCCAGTTTTTCAATGGATGATACCAACATCGTGGTATCAAAGGCTTTTGCATCTGGCAGTGACCAATAGATAACACGATGAGGAGTGTTGTCAACTGTAAACCACCAGCATTTGAATTTACCGATGAAAACAGGATCATCAATTAAAACGGCGACAGAAGATGCATAAAACACTTTTTTATCGGATGTGGCTTGTAAGCCTGTAGCAATTTCCCAATCTTTTGGAATATCAAATGCAACATGCGAAGGAATAAGTGTTGCTCCCACAACATACATAAATGAATGTGGCCCTCCTACAAGGCCCCCTGTAGGAGTAAGATATGCTTTCCAGGATGAGCGGATACCTGTTACATCCGGCAAACGAATGCGATAATGTACAACTGCTTCCTTCCCATTTGTTATTATTTTCCATAGCGAACTGTCTTCACGAACAACCTTTCCTTGACCATTTTTTGCGTCAACAAAAAAATCCTCAACAAACCGCCAGTAACGATCATCATATTCAGGATGTGCAACCATCGCTACATGGAAAGTATCAGGAACATTCCGAATCTTCATTTGAA
This sequence comes from Chitinophagaceae bacterium, assembly GCA_025923075.1. Lineage (GTDB taxonomy): Bacteria > Bacteroidota > Bacteroidia > Chitinophagales > Chitinophagaceae > VBAS01. The sequence goes on along the minus strand of JAICGN010000021.1, from coordinate 14,658 downwards.
CTGCAAACGAAGAAAAATCTGTAGAATCGACTGTTAGCAAGTAATCAACTACAGGCTGATTCATAGCATAACGGGTTTCAATTGCTTCTGTCCAATGTTTAAATGGATGTTGAGCAGAAACCGATAACATCCCGAAGACAAATATTGTTGCAGCTTTAAGTTTCTTTAGCATAAAAATGATATTGATAAACTTAACGCAACTTAAATCAGATAGAAACGCCAGAAAAAGTATTTACATAAGCTGTAAGAGAGGCTTGATGAATTACACAAAAAAAGACTGTCCTAAAATTTCAGAAGACAGCTTTTATCCTTATTGCATGAGAAATTTTATGAATGAATTGAAAGATCTATTTTTTCATACTTAAGTAATAGTCTCTCTCTTTCCTATTAAAATGCTCTATCGAATATCGTAGCAATGTCCTTGGCATCGTCGCAGCATGTTTATTTAAAAAAGCAATTAGCTTTTTTCGGTCTTTTGCACCGGCAAAGCGCAACATCCAACCTGTTGCTTTATGGATCAGGTCCTCTTTATCACTAACCAATATTTCGGCGATCTTGAAAGTGTCGCTTGTATCACCCTGTCTTATAAAATAACAAGTGCTAAGTATCGCTGTGCGTCGTTCCCAAATATTTTTTGAACGCGCAAGCGTATATAAAATGTCACGTGGCTTATCATACAAATAACTCCCGGTCATATACAAGCAGCCAAGATCACAAAGGTCCCAATTATTGATACGATCATGACGACGCACATACAGATCAAAAAAATCCTTTAGCCTCTCCATAGAAATCTTTTTATTACGGGAAGCTTTATCCATGATACTTACAGCACCGGCCCTCACTTCATGTATCCGGCTCTCAAGCAATTTTTCAATTTCTTTAATCGGCATTTCTCCAAATTCCTTTGCTACTGCAAAGAGAGTTCCCATTCTTACCCCCATAAATTTATCGCCATAGCCATAGTCGCCTTTTCCCGATTTGAAATATCGTTGGATCTTTTTTAATTCCTCATCGGACTGATATGTCTTCAATCGTTCAATGAATTTTTTTGCGGTCACTTCTGTTGGCAAAACAGAAGTGCCCGTCTTGGTTTTGACGGGCCCTGTTTTTCCAGATGTTTTTTTGCCAGCTATTTTCGGCATACTCTTCAACTCTCTTTTTTTTCTGCTTATTTTTTCAAATGAACGTCAAATTAATGGATTGCCGAAGTAAAACTGCATTTTTTAGAGACCCCATTACTGTCACGGCGACGACTACGCATCGGTACGTGTTACATTCTTTAATGGATCATTAAACCTGCACCGGATGGCCTTCGTAGGCTTGTTTCAAATCTGCAATAGTTATCTTCTTCATCCCCATCATTGCTTGCATTACCCTGCCTGCTTTCGCACGGTCTTTATCCCCAAGCATTTCACCTAAGATGGGAGGAACAATTTGCCATGACAACCCAAACTTGTCTTTTAACCAACCACACATACTTTCCTGCCCGCCATCAGCAGTAAGTTTATTCCAGAAATGATCTATTTCTTCCTGTGTTTCGCAATTAACAAAGAATGATATTGCCTCTGTAAATTTGAATTGCGGACCCGCATCAAAAGCATAGAATCGCTGACCATCTAATTCAAACACGCCAGTCATTACCTGTCCTTTGGGGAAGGGGCTGCCTTCACCCCAATAGGAAATGTTTACAATTTTTGAATTTTTGAAAACAGAAGTATATAGTTTCATTGCTTCTTCTGCTTTCCCATCAAACCAGAGAAATGGAGTTATCTTTTGCATGAGACTTGGTTTTTATTTTTATAAAATATTTAATTCTTTTCTGCCAGTTCTTTTACTTTTTCCAACGCTACCGGGAATGTTTTTATGAAGTAGTCTTTGAATTCGTCTGTGCTCTCCAGGTCTACAACCAATTTCGTCTTCCCATTTTCCTCTGTTAATGTATAATTTTCCTTAGCGCCGGCCCAGCCCTTTACACTTTCACTTTCTTTATCCTCCACCCCATTTTTTACTACGCCCAGGTGTTCAAACGACATGAATTTATTGGGTTTATTTGAAGCAACCTTGCTTACCATGCCATCTCCATCAGGCGATAAGAACAAGACTTTACTCCCCTCCTTCCAGTTATCCGTCTTAGCATATGAGCCTTCAGTAAATACACTGGTCCAGTCTCTGTATGATGCCTCGTCCCATAAAACTTTCCATACTTTTTCACGGGGAGCATTGATGGTGGTTGCAAAATTGATCTTTTCCATAGTTTTTATTTTTAAGTTTATCAATAGGGTTAACGCTTTACCTGCCGCAGAGGTGTATCAAGAAATGGCGTGACCATTGAAACTAACCATGACGTCTGCATCATTACACTTATATGCGATGAACCAGGAAATATTGCTAGTTGCGCAGCAGGTATCGGGCCAAAATCGATCATATAACCACCACCACGAAGCCGGTACATTTCTACAGCGTGTTCCGGCAACACACCATCGCCATCGCCTGTAATAATTAATGTAGGAGATTTTATCGCTTTCAACTTATCCGCACCAAAGTCATATGGGGTTGTAACAAATTTTTTCATTTTATTAATAAACTCTTTCCAATGCTTTGGATCGGGAGCAAGCTTATCATACTCAGTTTTTATCGGTGTCCTTTCAAACATTTCAGGAGTAAGCATTGGAAGAATTGATCTTGTTTCTTGCGTCCATCCTTCATATTTATATACTGATGAAGTGATGATTAATCTGCGAACTGCCAAGGGATGCCGAATTGCAATCTGTTGTGCAACACCGCCACCCATACTATACCCAAATATATCGGCACTATCTATTTTAATATATTTTAGTAGTGCAGCCACATCATCTGCCATGCTTTCAAATGAAAATGGACGATCAATATCAGTGGTTCTTCCATGACCCTGGAGTTCTACGGCTATTATTTTTCTTGTTTTAGATAACTCAGGAATTATTTCCGCAAAAGCCATGTTGATGGTATTGAATGCGCCATGTAACAATACCAAAGGCTGTCCTGAGCCGTGCACTTCATAGTACATTTTCAAGCCGTTTACCCGTGCATAATCGCCTTTGGCTTGTCCAAGAATATTTGCGACCACGCCGGTAAAAAATATCGCGATTATTGTTGTCCTTTTTAAAACTTTTATTTGGAGGATCTGTTCCATTGGAAATATTTTTAGATACGAGATTTTTACTAACAATATAAAGGTGAGATGAAAAAACAGCACTCCTAGGGTGCAAAAGCGACTGTTTAATGGGGTATTTCCGACAATTTTCACAAAGTCCAAACTTTAAATGCCACGCTGATTAAGAATAGAAATTTGAAAAGAATTCTGCGGTGGCATGTTAGTTGTCTTAATAAAAAGGTATTGAATCATTAAATAATTTAAACCTATGATATGAAAAACTTTATTGGAATTATGATATCCGTTGTTTTGATCTCAAGTTTTGCAAACGATAGATCGGGAATTCAGGGAACCATTGATCCGCCCGAAGGAGCAAGAAGAATTTGGGCTGTCAGTGGTAAGGATACAGTTTCTATTATCCCCAGTCCCGGAAGTTTTATAATGGACGTAAAACCCGGAAGTTGGAAACTAGTAGTTGAAGCTGTACTGCCATATAAGAATGCAGAACGAGATGGTGTGCTGGTAACTGATGGCCAAATCACTGATATCGGCCTGATTAAACTGACCCAATAGTTTCTCGACTTATCAAAAAACCAACCACCTTTTTGAAACGACTTCCGAAAGTCTGATTTATTATTATAGCTTTTAACCCCAACAAAAAAATATCGACGATAATTTTTTTACTACCTTAAGCAGAGATTTCAAGCGGTCACTCAATACAATTATTTCTTATGAAAGAAATTGTAAACTGTGCAGCTTATGCTGAAGGTAAGCGTATCGCGGATGTAAATCTTAGCGATGTCCACAATGTCTTAAAAGAGGAAAATCAGTTTGTCTGGATAGGTCTACATGAACCCTCCGAAGAGGTATTAAGCAGCGTTCAGCAGGAATTTAATTTACATGAACTGGCTGTAGAAGACGCGCATTCTGCTCATCAGCGACCCAAGCTGGAACAATATGGGGATTCCATTTTTGTAGTGCTGCGCACGGCACAAATGAACCAGGAGCATCATATTGAATTAGGAGAAACTCATTTTTTTGTAGGTGACAACTTTATTGTTATTGTTAGACATGGTTCTTCGGTTCCTTACAAAGAAGTGAGGGGAAGATGTGAAGCTGCTCCTGATCATTTGAAAAAAGGCCAGGGTTTTGTTTTGTATGCGGTAATGGATTTTATTGTTGACAGATACTTCCCAGTAGTACATGAACTGGAACAAGACCTTGAAAAAATAGAAACCAAAATATTCAAACAAAAACCCACGCGTGAAACGACCGAACAGATATACGATCTGAAAAGAGAATTGCTTGAAGTGAAGCGGGCTGTATCCCCGCTGGTTGACATTTGTAATCGCCTTATGCGGTTTGATATCCGTTGTATTTCGGAGGAAACGAGACCATATTTTCGCGACGTATACGATCATGCAGTACGCATAAATGAAATGGTTGATAATACACGTGAACTATTGAATAGTGCGATGGAGGCAAATTTTTCTCTTATTTCAATTTCACAAAGTGAAGTCGGAAAAAAATTTGCAGGATGGGCGGCAATTATTGCTGTGCCTACTATGGTTGCGGGCTTTTATGGTATGAATTTCAAATTTATGCCCGAGTTGGAATGGCACTATGGATATTATGTAGTTATTTTCGTTACACTTCTGATATGTGTGACGCTTTATTATTTTTTTAGAAGATCAGGCTGGTTCTGATTACCTGTCATCATAAATATGACCTGCTTATTTCAAAATGGTATAGGCGGTGATACATTGTTTTTTCTCAATGCATAAATTAGGCTCTAAAAACAAAAACAATGAAAAAGTTTACCCTGCTGTTACTCGCAGTTCCGGCATTTTCTTTTTTGAATGCCCAAACAAAAGTAAATCCGGTAATAAACTCTTATGGCACAGTTTTTCAAATTCCCGGCGCAGATCACAAGCCCGACCCTTCAATAAAATATAAAATTATTGTAGAGCTGACTGAAAATGCAGCGAAGCCCGATACGCTAAACGAATATCTTGAAGCCCTTGCAACATTAATGAATCTGCATGCTGCAGAAGGGGTGGCAAAAGAAAATATTCAAATGGTTGTTATATTGCGCAAAATGGCTACTTATGCCGTATTTGGCAACGAGCTTTACAAAGAGAAATTTAAATGCGATAACCCAAATCTGCAGTTATTAAAAGAATTATCCGATGCCGGTGTAGAATTTTATGTATGCGGACAAACAATGCTGAAGCGGAATATTGATACAAAAAAACTGGCACCGGGAACGAAAGTAGCCAGTGCCGGACTCACCGCGATCACCACATATCAGCTAAAAGGATATACAATGGTTAAATTCTGAAAAAACCAGTCATTTCATCAAGGAAATAGCGCCAGAGATGTAGCTTCATTTCCAGAGCCGTTTGGATATCTCAAATTTGTATTAAAATTCCCGATATGAAAGTCATCGCAACAATTTTAGCATTCGTCTTCTTTGCTTCTTGTGCAAATTCCAAAGAATCAAATTATACAGCCAGCACGCCTTCAGGATCGATAGTGAGGAAATTTCTTGGTATTTCCCTGTCAGATTCCATTGATTTCATCAGGTGGAACTTAGCCATTACGGATGTTAAGTATACAGTAGAATGCAACTACGGAATAGCGCGGCCAAATACGAATGGATTTATTAAGGGTGGGAAAAAGGTTGTTTTTACCGGACCTGTGAAAAAAGAAGCGAATATATACATACTTCAAAATGGAAATGCGATATTGAGATTAGCGGAACTGAATGTCAATCTTCTTCATATATTAAATGATGATAATAGCCTTTTAAAAGGTAATGGGGGTTGGAGCTATACAATTAATAATATCAGTCCATCCATCAGTGACCGAATCACCATACCAGCAAAACAAGTTGTTATAAAGGACTCCGCGGTTTTTGAGGGAAGAACACCTTGTGGTGTTCCGGGAATCATTGAACCTGGAAAACAATGTTACAAATTAAAATGGTTGATTGTTCTCTACGGAAATGCCGCCACGAACGAGCCTACCAATTACAAAATCCTTGCTACGCCGTACCGTGCGGAGGGGGGTCGCCGGGGAAATTGGAAAATAGTTACCAGCAAAAATGGACAGATCATTTATCAATTAATTGATGAAAAAGGAAATCCTTTTATTCATCTTTTAAAAGTCGATGATGGTGTTTTGCTCTTTACTGATGCAAAAGGGAATCTGCTGGTTGGAGATCATGATTTTAGTTATACAATAAACCGACGTTTTTGATCCATTCGCCGTTAGTGGGCTCCCAAAAAGAAAGGTAAGATAGCTGCGAAGATCACTTAGCGGCTGTTGCTTGTTTTATACCAACTGTTGCTTGTATACCCTTGAAAATTGTTTTCCAGCACAAGTTAAAAATAGAGCGATTTATATCTCTTGAAAGATGGACCTCTTGCACTCTTACTTCATCATCGCCTTTTGGATTTGAATTTTTGATAACAACATTGGCGATCAAACTGGTGAGAAATTTTTTATCCGTTTCGGTTGCGCCTTTATCTTTTTCGAGTATGGCTACATCCAAGTTTTCATAAAGCATCTTCACCGTGCCATCCATGGAATGATCATTGCCATGCAAATTAAACGTCATTCCATTCAAATGTCCTTCTTCAATACTTGCCGGGCCCATGGGTTCGGCAAGAGTATTCAGCGCCTGCCCATCAATTGAACCGATCGTTCCTGCTACATCAAACCTTCCCTTTGAATGGAAAAGATAAAATGTCCAATTGGTCTGTAACGGTGTTTTATTCAAAAAGCTTGAATTAACTACTGCTTTCATCACTTTATTTGATGCCATCTTATCATTTGTGAAATTGGTGATCGTTCCGTTTACATTATGAAACTGGACTTTGCCCGATTGGCGGGTAATATGATTTCTTTCCTTGTATTCAATAAAAGCGTTTTGCACGTTGACTTTTTTAATATTGAAGCGTAATTGAATATCATCCATTACCTGGTGAGGGTACTGCCCCACCCTATTCTTTTTATCCCTGGGCCGTGCAAGATCCCTGTATATCTTAAATGATGATCGGCCAATTGTCATTGTCTCTGCCTTTATATATTCGTCGGGTAATCTTTGTATATCGATACCCGACAAGGAAACCTTGTTGAAAGAAAAATTAAGCCTGTCATCCTGGGTTGGAATTGCATTTACGAACTCATTTTCCCCCAACCTGGGAACAACTGATATTCGATCGATTGATAGGTTGCCTGTGGCTGACTTTAATACAATGTCTTCGGCTTGATAATCATATAATTTATCCGGCGAGTGCCAGGCAATTTTCGCAACGTTTATCGTCATGCTTTTTGAAAAAAGAAACCGAGTGGAGTCTTTAAAAGTGAGGCTATCCACTTTTAAATCCATTAATGACAGATTCACATCCTTTACATCAATAATTACCTTGCCTGTCTTTCTATTACTTGTTTTTACATGCGCATTTGTTATTAAAACTGAATCTATCTGTATCAAGTCAAGGTTACCCAGCACCTCCCGGTATATTTCTGCTGTCGGTACATTACGTACTGAATCCTTACCCCTGTAAGTATATTCCAGATCAATAACCGGGTTTTTTATCTCCAACTTTCTTCCGACTATTTCTTTATCAAGCAATGCCTTCTTTGTTTTTACTCCAACCACGCTGATCTCCGGAATGTGGATAGTAAAGAGCATAGCCGGATTCTTTTCCTTAAACCTAAGCGAATCATGTGATAGTTTCATATTGGAAACTACAAGAGAACCCGTGCCTTCATCTACTTTCATACTATCATAGCTGATCTTGTAAAATCCTTCATTGCTTTTTGTAATTGCCTTTTCAAGTTCTTTTTCAATAATTATATTTTTGTGTGTACCCCAATACCAAAATCCAAATCCAATTATTGCGATTATAGGAATAGACATACTTAATAATACTATTCGAAACCTTTTCTGTCTTGTTGCTTTTTTATTGTTATCGGTGCCTATTTGCATGAGAATAATAATTCAATTACTGTTCCATTTATAAGAAATACAGAAATGATGTTATCATCTATTAAATAAAAAAAGTATACCCGTTAGGATATACTCAGTATATAGGATAAGAAATAAGGTCAATAATAAGTCAATAATTTTCTTCCATCGGTCTCGAAAGCACTTCTTTTTCAGAAACCATTTCTCCTTCAAGACAAATACAAAATTCATTTTTCTTTGTGAGCTCCTGCCGGAATTCTTCTTCCATCTGGGAAAAATCTTTCAGGAAAGCAATACTCTCTGTTACCCACTCCTTTTTCTCGTTATAAGAAGTTTTTAAAAAATCATGCAATGAGGTCATGCCCTCACTGACAGCAGTTAATTTGACAGGAAATTGAAATATATTCTTCATGATGACAAGATTTAACAGGATTAAGAAACATTTATGCCAAAATCTTACGTGTTAATTAATAAGTTGTGAACCGGGTATTAAGTTACAATGAACGTTTATAACAAGCAGCCTAATGTGGATAAGCCGTCATCACAGAAATGTCATAATCGTCAAAATAAAAAAAGTTGAGTTTTTTCCCCACCAGGACCCTAAAGAAAGAAAAATATCCGTGTCTGAACATGAAATTCGGGCGACCAACCATTTGACTCTTATGTCGTCATCTTGGGCTGCAGTCCCAGCTTTCTCATTGCCACTTCCTCGTCTTCATGCGAAATAAACAATATGATCCTGGGATCATTCCCGGTTTCCTGAATAATATAACTGACGTCGAATTCGATTTGTCTTGATCCTGTATGTTCAAAAGTCACCCCCCAACGCACAACCACCATGCTGTAGTCATTGCTTATCGGCATAACTCTTTTTGATACTATTCTTGCAGACTTTTGTCCAGCGCTCCGGTAAAAGCTGGCCGCTTGCTCGGCTTTCTCCGTAAATTCTTTTTTGTTTTGGGAAATAGTTCCTTTCGGACCTGCAGAGATAAAAGTATCGGCATAATAAGACGCTATGGCTTTTAGATCTAGTTTATTGAAGGCCTCCTCATACTGTTTGAACAATGTATCTAATTGCTCACGGCTCATACCTCTCATTTTAAATGTTCGTTCAAAAACAAAGCCATTATTTATGTGTTACACCAACTCAAGGCATGTATTTTGAGTAGGCATAACCGTAAGTATTACTCATTTAAAAAAATTATTTATGAAAAACATGAAATCGCAAACTTCAAATCACAACATAAAGCTGAATAATAATAAGCGTAGGGCCGAAAATAAAGATGAGCTCGACAGCCGTGAAGGTGAAGAACAATTGGCCAAAGGCGATGACACAACTCACAATCGAAAAGAAAGAAAAAGCGAAAAGAAGCGTTCGAAAAAATAACCGTGTTAATTAACATTAAATTTTATCTTATGCCAATTGTAAAAGTGATAGAGGTAATTGCTTCCTCAGACAAAAGTTTTGATGATGCGGTCGTTCAGTGCGTCGATGAAGTATCAAAAACAATTCACAATATTGATTCTGTCTACATAAAGGATTTTAAAGTACATGTGAAAAACGGGAAACCCGTTTCATATGGTATCATTTGCAAGGTATCTTTCAGAGTGGATGCTGCTAACAGATAAGTCGAGGTTAGTCCCTGAATTCCTGGCTTATCATTAATCCGTAAAATCCGCCGTCTAATATTCCAATACCAACCCGGCCAAATGACGGATTGAGAATATTAGCTCGATGTCCCGGTGAATTCATCAGGTTGACATGTGCTATTTCCACGGTTTGCGCTAAAGCAAGATTTTCTCCTGCAGCTGCAAATTGAATATTGGCTGCCCTCATTCTATCAAACGGATCTTTGCCTTCAGGATTATCATGGGCAAAATATCCTTTTGCAAACATATCCTGCGAATGCGCTCTCGCTACTTGCAGCATTTCGCGGTCTGCCTGTAATTCTTTCAATCCATGTTTTCGTCTTTCTTCATTTATTAACTGCAGCATTTCCGCCTCATAAGCTGGGCGTGGTGCGGCATTATTAACTTTGAAAGTAAGATTAATCTTTTCCGCTGACCCGGGCTTAACTGTAAGACTGTTTATTGTTTGGCGGATTGCTTCATCAAATACAGGAGCAAGTTTTCGATTTGCCCATTCCGATTGCATTGCAAGCTGTACCCCTAAACGGCTACTCCGAATTTCATCCGTAATTCTATCCCTGATCGGCAGAGCAAGGAACAAGGCAGCGAATATAACCGCATACAAATAACCCATTATAGCACCCGGTATGATGCCTAGTACCTTATTGGCTCCATTTAAATGTACTTCGGCAGGCACATTTCGTGAAATGTATCCTGCAACAATACTTAAAATAGTTCCCGCGACTATTGCTGTTAATATAAAAGCAAGTGGTAATAACCAGGGACCGGCATTAAAGATGTTATCCAGAAAATCTGCCACGTAGTGGTATCCAAGGTATGCGATTATAAAGCTTCCGGCCCATATCAGCAGCCCGAGGGTACTGGTAATAAAGCCCCGATACCATCCAGCCATTACGGCCAGCACGACTATTAAAATTAAAATCAAATCGATCCAATTCATATCAAAAAGATTCAACGAGGTTTAAACAAAAAGTTCGCCGGAAAATTATGCTGAATCCAGGAGGATAAGATATTCAAAACGATATTGTTCCTGCGGCCAGCTGCCGGACCAAATAAGCAGTAAATCAAATTTTATGTAGAAAAAAATCCTGTTTTAAATTAATAATACTGCATCCCTGCAAGTCCTATTGATCTTTCCTGCTCGTTATTAATGGTGGTACACAATTTGGAAATAATGAGTGAACATTTACATCTATAACTCTTTAAATTGTTTTTATGAAGAACTTTCTATATCTCCTATTACTTTTTATAACAGTCTCATTAACCAGTTGTGAATTAGTTGGTGATATTTTTCAGGCAGGTGTGTGGGTAGGCGTATTAATTGTGGTTGCAATTATTGGATTGATCATCTATTTGATCAGCCGAGTATCCGGAAGAAAATAATTTTGAACCTGCGAGTTAAAATGTTGCGGCGAATTGTTATTTATGAAATATCACGTCATCGTTATTGGCGCAGGGGTAGCCGGGTTAACTGTAACAAAATGTCTGAGTGAGGCCGGATATAATGTTTGTTTACTCGAAGCTGCAGAAATAGCGGGTGGTCGGATTGCCACGGTTAGTGAGAAAGGCTTCTCCGGGCCAGTAGAAACCGGTGCCGAATTCATCCATGGTAAACTGCCACTCACATTTAAGCTTTTAAAGGAAGCCGCAATAGCTTATGAAACTGTTGAAGGCAGTATGATCGGCGTGCAAAATGGCGTTTGGCGGAACGAAGAACATGATGCCAACTGGAGCAAGTTTATGAAAGAGCTTAACCAGTTGAAAACCGATGTAACAATCCTTGAATTTTTAGATACACATTTTTGTGATCCTCAATATTTACCTCTAAGGCAGGCTGTGCAGCGTTTTGCCGAAGGATTTGATCTTGCCGATATTTCCAAAGCATCTATTTTATCTGTAAAGAATGAATGGAAGAATATCGACAAAAAACAATACCGGATAAAAGGGGGTTATCGTCACCTTGTGAACCATTTGCTCAATTGCTGCCGTTCGCAAAATGTGGCGATAAGTTTCAATAGCTGTGTCAACAAAATAAAGTATAATAACGAAAATGTAACGGTTTATACAACAGCTAACAAAGGATTTAATGCAGACAAATTAATTATAACTGTTTCTGTTGGAGTTTTGCAATCCGGGATGATCCACTATGAGCCCGCATTAACTGAGCATGCGGTTGCCATACAGTCATTGGGCTTTGGACCCGTTATAAAATTTCTCCTTGAATTTAAAACCAGTTTTTGGAACGAATTTGACGATGATATTGGTTTTATACTAACTGATGAACAAGTTCCAACCTGGTGGACACAACTGCCGGCAGAAAGCACTTTACTGACAGGCTGGCTCGGTGGTGCCAAGGCCGCAGAAAAGATCTTTGAGGATGATGCCGCATTATTACAAACGGCACTGCAATCGCTTTCTGCTATCTTTCACATGCCCCCGGCAATGCTTCGTGAGGAACTCATTCATCATAAAATTGTTAATTGGCAAACGGTACAACATGTCAAAGGTGGTTATAGTTATTGCACCCTTGGCACTGAGCAAGCCATTAAAGTTTTATCCAGTCCAATTGATGGAACTATTTTTTTTGCCGGGGAGGCAATAGCTGAAGGAAATTCCCAGGGGACGGTAGAAAGTGCCTTACAAAGTGGTTATGAAACAGCCAGGAAATTGATGAGAGATTATCAACCACAAAAACAATTGTAAGAATCTATTTTCTCCTATTCGTCTTCAGGATCCCGTAAACTATAAGCGTTGTTTTCCTCATCTTCTTCCCCAATTTTTTCATTTGAATCATCCTCTTCACTGCCTGGCACATCCAAATCGCTTCCACTTAGATTCACTTTCTCATTTAGCGGGGTACCTTCGTCGTCAGTATTATCAAGTGTAGCGTAATTTAATTGCTGGTCCTCGGCTGATGACATTGATTCACTACTGCGCCGTAAAAGATCTTTTTCAGCATTTGTCACGTTAGTTTCATTATCTGAGAGTATATCCTCGTCAATATCCAACAGCTCATTTGCTTCCTCATCTGCAGATGAGATAGTAGTGTCCGCCATTTCACCAGGCAAAAATGGTCTTACATGCTCCTGCCCTGGTATGTCCCTTACTTCAGGCAGATCGAGAGTAGCCTCATCGGGTTCTAATTGCTTTTTATCATTGTCTGATTCGGGCAGGTCCGCCGCCTGGTCTCTACGTTTTGCATTCGTTTTCATAACTCAGAATGTTTAAAGATTAGCAATAAAATAATTGAATGAAAAACCGTGCCTGATATTTAATTGTCAACATTCCGACGAGGAAGTGTGTGGAATCTTTTCCCTGTAACAACGGATGTAATACAATTCGACTAATACTTGGTTATTGAAAACGTATAACACCAGGCCTCTCCCTCTAACACTGTTTCACCGTTTTGCCGCGTTACTCTTATTTCCAGTTGAGTGACTGGCTTGGTTTCATGTACGCTTATCACTTTTGCCTCTGCCGTAATACTATCGTCGATAAAAACCGGCGCTATGAATCTCCAATTTTGACTTAGAAACACTGTTCCCGGGCCAGGCATATCCATCGCTACAAGTGCATGGAGCAACCCGGTGGTCAATCCGCCCTGTACAACTAATCGTCCGAATTTTGTTTTGGACACAAAGGATTCATCAAAGTGAAGTGGGTTGTAGTCACCGCTTAATTCTGCAAATTTTTTTACATGATCAGCGGTAAGTGTTATGCTTCTTGTTGCCTTTTGTCCAACTGATAATCGCATTTTATTCAATATTGACTGGAATAAATGACAGGTATTCGCTAATGTAGTCAATTTACTATTGATTTTTCTCCTGCATTTCTTCGATAGTAACTTTTTCTTTTTTGATATCGGTGCGAAGAAGGAAAAATAAACTCATGTAAATATTCGCGACCCATACAATCGAAAACCCGCCGATTAAGTAGCCTTTCCAACCCTCGAACAACAATGTATATTTTGTGATAAGCAATATTGCAATCGTTACATAGTGACTGAAACAATATTCACACGTGAGCATGTAGAAAAGCTTTCTTGTAAAAAACAATCTGCTTTTCTTGCTCTTTAATAAGCAAAAATCTCTCGGCTCTCTAAATACTTCTTCATGCGTGACAGTCCATGAAATGCAGGCAACAGGAAGGGCCAATATAAAAAGATAAATGATCTGTGTATTCAGGGACATAGCCACAATTTGGGTGAATAGACATCAGTGTTTAGCTGACCAAAACCAAGCCAATCATCTACGGGTTTTACTCCTGTTTAAATTAAATGACCCGGGTGTTCCGGGTCACTTAATTGCTGATTGATCAATTGCAGAATGTTTTTCTCAGTCTTACTGAAGCGCCGTTTTAGTAACTTCTCCTTTGTTCATATCGGTATAAACAACACCCTGGGCATTCATTAATGTCACTTCCGATACACCATTCTTGATGACGGTGACATGATACACTTCATCAGCGCCATTTGACAACCTTCTGGTAATGCTGTATAAATTGTTACCGTAAGTGTTAATCGCATTTGTAATAACAACATCTGGCACAAAGGTATTTAGGACAGGTAATGAAGCTTTAAAACTTTCACCTCTCATCATATACCATGGTTGAGTATTGTAATACACACGAACTATCCTGTTATTGTCCGTTTTATAGGTTGCATACCACCAGTCATTTGTCATTGGCATCCATGTTACGGTTGTAGCCGTAGGATAGCTTGCCTGGAAGTTTTCACGAATCGTAGTCGGAACCTGAGCGGTATAATCAACCTCGCTTGAATTTTTATACGTCACCACTTCTTGTGCACTCGCCGTATAAGCAGCGGCCAGGATTACTGCTGCGAAAAATATTTTTTTCATAGACAAAATTTTAAAAAGGTTAAACAATCTTTTTCATCTAT
>JAICGN010000020.1 GCA_025923075.1 Chitinophagaceae bacterium | reverse complement strand
TCGATCCAATATGTGAAGTTCCTGTGGAAAGGCATATAACAAATGTAGTGAGTTTTTTTTACCACAGAGGCAGGAAGGCACGAAGTGGCACATAGTAGCCTCAGTAACTCTCTGTGTCTTTGCGCCGCCGTGTTTCAAAATCACCGAATTTTGATAGGTTCATGAACAATAGCAGAATCAATGACACGAATCGGATTAATATCGGACACACACGGGTATCTTGACGAAAGAGTTTTTGAACATTTTAAAGACTGTGATGAAATATGGCATGCAGGTGATTTTGGCGGAGAGGTGGCTAAAAGGTTAAAAGAGAAAAAGAGATTAAAAGGCGTTTTTGGAAATATTGATGAACAGGAAATAAGACATCAATTTCCCGAACAACTTGTCTTTAATTGTGAACAGGTAAAAGTGATGATCCGGCATATCGGCGGCTCGCCTCCCAATTACAATCCGGAAACAAGAAAAGAATTGGCGATTCATAAACCGCAATTATTCATATGCGGCCATTCTCATATTCTAAAAGTCATCTATGATGATAAAATAAATTGCCTGCATATGAACCCGGGTGCTGCAGGGAATCAAGGCTGGCATAAAGTCAGAACCATCATTCGCTTTGCGATTGATGGTTCTGACATTAAGAATTGTGAAATCATTGAATTAGGAAGAAAATAGATCAATTGTTGTGTGCCATTTCCTGCATCTTTTTGTACATCTCTTTTTCCGAAACATCTTTTACATGTGTTGCAAGCACCCATGTATAACCAAATGGATCATCTATGCAGCCTACCCGATCGCCATAAAACATATCTTCAGCTGGCATCACCAGCGAAGCCCCGTTTTGTACCGCTTTTTTAATCGTATTATCGACATCTTGTACATATCCATACAGCTTTATAGAATTTCCATTCGTGACCTGGGGAGTCGTGGTCTTATATTTTGGATCATCATCAGCCAAAAAAATTACTGAACCATTAATATCGAGTTCGGCATGCATGATCTTTTTGTCGGGGCCTTCCATTCTCGCTTTCTCCTTAGCCCCAAAAACATTTTTATACCATGTAATTGCAGCGTCCGAGTCATTATATGCCAAAGATGGCATTACTGCATTATAACCTTTGGGGAGAAATGACGTTTTTTCCATAGTCATTAAGTTTTAAAGATTAACAATAAGCCTTCGGTCGATCAGGCTTCTTTCAAAAAAATTGACCTGTTAGTGCAGCAAAATTGTTGCCACATCGCTATAATGTGGAATTCCTTAACTTGTTAGTCTGTTTTAGTTATTAACTTTTAACCCTCAGAAATATGCTGCAGAAAACCATTTCAATTCTACGCATATTTGATGTCGCAAAAGCAAAAGAATTTTATATTAATTGGCTGGGATTTAAAATCGAGTGGGAACACCAGTTTGAAGAAAACACACCCTTTTATATTGGCATTAAACGAGATAATATTGAAATTCATCTTTCAGAACATTATGGTGATGCAACACCGGGCAGCAAAGTCTTTGTTATTTGCGATGGGATTCAAAAATATTATGAGGAATTGCAGAGCCGGCCTTATAAGTATTATCGACCCTGTTTGGAAAAAACATTTTATGGAGCTTTAGAATTCTCAGTCCAGGATCCGTTTGGCAATAAACTTTCATTTAACGAATACTTAAAAGAGGAATAAAAGTTTCAATCGGTGATTACTCACATTTTAAAGATCAATTCTTACCATTGCCCGACTCTTGCTATGCTGCTGAACTATTTTAAATCCATTTTTGACAAATGATGATAGCACGCCTACCCATAGAAATGCGTGGGGAACTTTCTCGTTGTAAGGGATCGCAGGATAGGCCTCAAGTGTTTTTATTCTTTTCTTTTTGGCAAAATCAACTGCCCCTTTAATTAATTGTTGTGACAAACCCATCCTTCGAAATTCCTTTTTAATAAAGAAGCAGGTAATACTCCACACTGGTTTATCATCAATCCTTTTAAAGACCCTTGAGTTCTCCAACTTCATATAGTCTTCCCTTGGTGCCAATGCGATCCATCCAACAGGTTGTTTATTCAATGAGGCAATCAATCCTTGCGGTTGGCTTTTGTTTACCAACTCTTTCATCATTTTCTTATTCCCATCGGGTTTGTTTTCCTGGAAATTCTTATAGGGCAAACGAAAGAACATGCACCAGCAATGACCACATCCGCCCTTCTCGCCCATAAGGGTTTCAAATTGCTGCCAGTTAGATGAAGTCAACGAATCAAATTGTAATTCTATCCTTTGTTGTTTCATGCCAGGATAAAGGTACTTATAGAACCTTCTGTATAAAATTTCTTTTCCCTATCTGAAATTTGATGTAGCTTTTCTGTTAATATTCTTTGTATGCTGGAAAATTCATCACGCCGCCAGTGGTTGAAACAAACTTCATTGGCAACCTTAGGACTAAGTTTTTCATTTCGCTCAATGGGAAATGAAGAGGGTTTAGTCAAATTCATAAGCCCGGGAAAAGGACTGATTAATCTTGGCGCGAATGAAAACCCTTATGGTATTTCGCCAAAAGCAAAGCAGGCAATTCTGGATATGACCGGTGAAGCAAACCGCTACCAGTTCAATGTTGCATCCCTTCAATCGTTCAGGAAAAGCTTAGGTGATTATTATAAGGTAAATGAAAATCAGGTAATAGTTACCGCAGGTTCGGGAGAAGGTCTGGCATTGCTTGCGCGTCATTTTAATAAAGGAAATGTCGTGACCGCAGATATCACATTTGGAATACTTCCAAATACTGCAAAAAGACTTGGAACAAAAGTCATTGAAGTTCCGTTGACCAAAGAAAAAGTTCATGATCTGCCGGCAATGCTTGCTGCTGTCAATAGTGAAACAAAACTAATTTATATCTGCAACCCTGCAAACCCGACTGCAACAATTTTGAAGGGAGCTGCATTAAAAAGTTTTTGTGAAGAAGCGGCAAAAAAAGCTGTGGTGCTGATTGATGAAGCATATACAGATTTCCTGGACAACCCCGAAAATGAATCAATGATTAGCTTGATCGATAAAAATCCAAATGTGCTGGTGATCAGAACTTTTTCAAAAATTCATGCAATGGCAGGATTGAGAGTCGGTTTTATTATTGGACATTCTTCGTTGATCAGTAAGCTTCAGCCTGATTATTTTCAAAGCTCGCAATTTGCTGTGAGCAACCTAAGCCTTGCCGCCGCCATGGCCAGCTTAACTGACGAACAACATAAAGCGATGAGCAAACAAAAAAATGAAGCAGCAAGAAAATATACAATGGACGAAATGAAAAAGCTTGGTATTGATTTTATACCTTCTTACACCAATTTTATTTTTTATCCTGTAAAAAAATACAGTGGTGAATATGCTTCAGACATGTTTGATAAGCACAAGATCATATTAAGATCAAATAAATATGCTGACGGGCAATGGGCAAGAGTAAGTATAGGCACGTTGGAAGAGATGAAAGCTTTTTGCTCAACCCTGAAATCCGTCGCTGCCTGATATTTAACTTTCTGTTATAACCACTACATTTTATTTTCAACATTAACTAAAATCAAACGCATGCGTAAAATTATTTTTTCTATTGCAGTACTTGCTATCTTTTCTTTTTCAGGTAACACCCAGACAGATCTTAAAACCATCCAGGAAATTCAAACTGTTCTCACCTATTATCTTGACGGGGGCACCAATGGCGACAGCGTGATGTTCTCCAAAGCTTTTGTGCCGGATGGACAAATGCGATACATGAGGAACGATACAGTGATGAATGTTGTATTAAAAGACTTTATGGCAAGAATGAGAAACACCGGGATAAAACAAGATAGAAAAACAAAAATTGAAAATATACAGGTATTTGGAAATGCAGCTTCGGCCAAGCTCACTATTGAATACCCAACATTTTATTTTCACGACATCATGAGCTTGCTAAAAACAAAAGACGGATGGAAAATAGCAGGGAAGATCTTTTATCGTGAAGATAAGACCAAATAAAAGAGCCGCGGAGGGCGCTTCAGTTTCTTTACATACCCGGGAACCACGTTCTTCCATCACCGACAATTTCTCTGAAAGGCCATGGAACTGCTGCAAGTATTGCCAACAGCGCAATAATCAATAACCATGTCACTGATTTATAATTGAGATTTTTTGCTTTACCACGGGCGACTGTGATGAGAATGATAGCTAAGATCATCAGCAACGGATGCTCTATCCAAAAAAACCTGTAAAACTTGTCTTTCATGAGTTCGATCCCGTCAGGTAATCCCTTGTTAATGCCATATCGGCCTGCAACCCACTGATACACTCCAACTATTAACATTAAATGGGCACTGATCAGTAACCATAAGCTTGTTTTTCTTACAGCAGTGCTTTTTGAAATTGCCTGAAACAGACAAACGAGAAGTAACAATAAGATGATCCAGCGAAGTATGCTGTGTAGATGGAGCATGCCGGTTTCCATGTAGTTGGAGTTTTGGTTTAAAGCCCGAAGTTAAATGTTTCCGGCTAACCTCAAACATCAAACATCAGACTTCAAACCATCCTATTCTACCCAATCAGCAATAAAAACATTGGTCTCTCTGGTGCCCCCATTGTTTCTATTGCTGCAAAAGATCAATTTTTTTCCATCCGGGCTAAACATTGGGAACGCATCAAAACCATTATCGTGACTGATTTTTTTCAAGCTGCTTCCATCACCATTAATTGTATATAAATTAAATGGGAACCCTCTCTTATATTCATGGTTGCTCGCAAAAATGATCCGCTTACTATCCGGCAAAAAATAGGGTGCCCAGTTTGCCTGCCCGAATTTAGTTATTTGCTTTACATCAGTTCCATCAACATTTGCAACAAACACTTCCATATTTGTTGGAGCCACCAGATTTTCTGCAAGCAGATCTTTATACTCTTTTACTTCTGCTTCTGTCTTTGGACGACTTGCTCTCCAGATGATCTTTTTACCGTCAGGACTGAACCACGCACCCCCATCATAACCGAGTGTATTTGTAACTCGCTTTTCTTTACCCGTTTTCAGCTCCATCATATACAGGTCTATATCACCATCCTTATCACTTGTATATAGCATCGTTTTCCCATCCGGAGAAATCGTAGCCTCTGCATCATACCCTTTGCTGTGCGTAAGTTGCTTTACGATTTTGCCATTGAGATCGGCCATGAAAATATCATAACTGTCATAAAGAGGCCAGATATATTTATTACCATACTTTTTCCTGTCAGGCACAGGTGGACATGTATCGGCGCCTAGATGAGTAGAAGCATAGATAACATGTTTACCATCTTTTAGAAATGCACCACAGGTTGTTCTGCCTTTTCCGGTGCTTACCATTTTATATTCAAACTTCTCCCCTTCTTTGGGAACTTTGCCAATGAATATTTGATCACACAATACTCCTTCATTCGCTTTTGTGCGCTGAAAAATTATCCATTTACTGTCAAAACTGAAATAGGCTTCTGCATTATCACCCCCAAAAGTTAGTTGTTGCACATTTTGCAGATGTGTTTCGGTTGGATATTGGAGCGTATCAGATATAAATTCTGAATCTTGAATTCTGAATGGTGAATCGGCTGTGCTATCATTTGTAAAGGAAAGACAGAATAAGCAAGCAAACCCGATCAAAGCAGCTGTTACTAATTTCATATAACGCATCAGTTAAAAAATTTTAGCAAAACTATTTTCGGAAAGCCCGGCAAATGTCAGACTTTTGTCATATCACCCAAGAGTTTTATGAAAAATCTTATAGCCGTTTTATCCCTTGTCACTATATCATTTGCCTGTAATAATCCTTCAACTACCCGACTGGAGACGAAGGACAGTTTGCAACAGTTGCTCCAGGATTTCCGCGACTCTATAAAAAAATATCCAACCGATACATTACTCAAGTACAAGCTGGTTCTCACACTACAGGATGCAGGAAGATATAAAGAGGCCGTGAACGTGCTGGATTCTATGAATATTACCTGGGGCGATTCAGCCGCGATGAAAGTTTATTTTAATTATTTATTCAAACGCGCTGAATTATTAGTGCTCGCAGGCGATACTGCAAATGCAATCAAGACACTTGAGTTCTTTGTTATCCCCGGCGAATTAACCGAAGCCGGATTGCAATTAGCAAATCTTTATGCTGAAACAAAAAATCCAAAGGCAATCGCTATTTGCGACTCAATGAACAAAAACGATGAAGGCAAAAGAGATCCAAACCCTGATTACCTGAAAGGCGTTTACTATTATAATATTGATGATTATGAAAACGCATTAAGACAATTTAATTCCTGCATAAAAAAGGATTATACATTCCTTGATGCCTATATGGAAAAAGGAAGAATACTTTACAAGCAGAACAAATATGATGAAGCAATAAAAGTTTATGACCTGGCGATCGCTGTTTCCAACCGTTTCGCAGATGCACATTTCTGGAAAGCAAAATGCCAGGAAGCATTGGGTCAAAAAGACGATGCAAAGGTCAGTTACCAGCGGGCCTATGCATTTGATAAAACACTTACTGAAGCAAAAGACGCTGCAGATAGAATTAATAATTAATAATTATTAATTAATAATTTCAGGCGTTGTATCTTGCAACGCAAAATTGCTACATGCCCATTATAGCTCCTTCCCTCCTTTCCGCCAATTTCCTGAATCTTGAAGCCGATTGTAAAATGCTCAACGA
Organism: Chitinophagaceae bacterium; assembly: GCA_025923075.1. GTDB lineage: Bacteria > Bacteroidota > Bacteroidia > Chitinophagales > Chitinophagaceae > VBAS01. The sequence goes on along the minus strand of JAICGN010000020.1, from coordinate 43,789 downwards.
AAGCGAGGCAGACTGGTATCATCTCGATGTGATGGACGGTCGTTTTGTCCCTAACATTAGCTTTGGCCCAATGCTCGTTTCATTTTTTAGAAAAGCAACCACAAAAGTTTGTGATGTGCATTTAATGATCGAAGAACCAGGGAAATTTGCAGAACAATTCAAGAATGCAGGAGCTGATGTTCTTTCCGTACATATTGAAGCGTGTCCACATTTACATAGAAATATTCAGCAAATAAAGTCAATGGGTATGAAGGCCGGCGTTGCGGTCAATCCGCATACACCCGTTGAAACTTTACAGGATGTGCTTGCTGATATTGATCTTGTTTGCATGATGAGTGTGAATCCGGGCTTTGGCGGACAAAAATTTATTCATCATACGCTGAAAAAGATAAAGACACTACGCCAGATGATCGATGAAAAAGGTTTGAAAGTTTTAATAGAAATTGATGGCGGTGTTACATTAGAAAATGCGGGAACCATTGTTGCGGCCGGTGCCGATGTATTGGTCGCCGGTAATACGGTTTTTAGCGCACAAGATCCAAAAGCAACTATTGCTCAATTGAAAAAATTATAAATCGCATGGCAAAAGATCTGTTTAGTGAAAGATCTGATCTTTATGCCCGATACAGACCGAGTTATCCAAAAGAACTTTATGATCACATCCTTTCATTTGTAAAAGAGATGAACACTGCATGGGATTGTGCGACGGGCAATGGACAAGCCGCTTTGGTGTTAGCTGATCACTTTAAAAAAGTAATTGCGACAGATATCAGCCCTGCACAAATAGAAAAGGCAACGGCTAAAGATAATATTGAATACCTCGTTTGCACTGCCGAAAAAACTCCATTTGAAGCAAATACTTTTGATCTTGTAACCGTCGCACAAGCCTATCATTGGTTGAAATGGGATGAATTTAAAAAGGAAGTGACACGTGTCTGCAAACCCGGAGCTATTATAGCGATCTGGACCTATTACAGAAATACAACAGGGGAAAAAAAAGTGGACGATGCCGTTTGCAATTTTTATGAAAAGGTAACCAGGCCCTATTGGGACTATGAAAGAAAATATGTGGAAGAAAAATATGAAACCGTTAAATTCGACTATGATCTATTATCCGTAAAAACTTTTGAGTCAGTTCTCCGATGGCGACGAGAAGATTTGCTCGGATACATTAGCAGTTGGAGTGCCATTCAGAAATTTATTAAAAGGCAGGGCCACTCTCCAATTTCAATCATTGAAGAAGAGATAAAAAAATTCTGGCCGGAAGGTGAAGTGAAGAAAGTTGTGTTTCCAATTTATCTGAAATTAGGACGGGTATCCAAATAGCAAATGCGGATTTTATTGATTAATATTGTTCCCAAAATCCGCTTCTTAGGAATGAACCGCCAATCAAGCTTAATCCTTGTGTCCAGCTTTTTGTCTTTTGCCTGTTGCCTGTTGTCTATTGTTTCTTTTGCTCAAAAAAAACCAGCATTCGTTTCAGGAAAAGTGCTTGATGAAAATGAAAATCCACTTTCAAATGTCTCTGTTACTATTTTAGGCCAACAAAAGGGAATTGCTACATCTGATTCCGGTACATTTCGTTTAAAAGTAACTGCTGACAAGGCTTTCGCAATTGTTTTCAGCTACACAGGTTTTAGAACTCAACAAAAGAACTTTCTTCTAAGCGAAAATGAGGAAGAGACAATTGTGATTCGCCTGGAAAGGGAAGGCAAAACACTTGAAGAAGTGATCGTAACAGACCAGCGTGACAGAAGAGAGGCTGGCCTGATTCGTCCAAACCCAAAATCAGTGATTAATCTGCCGACGCCCGTTATGGGAGTCGAAAGTCTTATCAAAGTTTTTGTTGGCTCCAATAATGAACTCACTTCACAATACTCTGTCCGCGGTGGCAGCTATGATGAAAATCTTATCTACGTAAATGACTTCGAAATCTTCCGTCCTTATTTAGTACGCAACGGTCAGCAGGAAGGGTTGAGTTTTATTAATCCTGAAATGGTGCGCAATATCAGCTTTTATAATGGCGGTTTCCAGGCAAAGTATGGAGATAAGATGAGCAGTGTGCTCGATATTCAATACAAAAAACCAAAACGCTTTGGCGGTTCGGCATACGTAAGCATCCTGGAACAAGGCTTGCAGCTTGAAGGAATTTCTAACAACAATAAATTAAGCTATCTCGTCGGCGTTCGTAATCGTACGAATAAAAATATATTGACTCTCCAGGAAACGCAAGGTAATTACGTTCCTTCATCATCCGATTTTCAGGCACTTATCAATTATCAATTCAGCGAAAAATGGCAGGCTGAGTTCTTGGGAAATATTTCTCAAACAAAATTTACGCTGGTTCCTGAGTTCAGCCAGCTTACTTCTTCTGTCTTTTCTCCTTATTTCACCGCTGTACTGGGACTTGATGTATATTTTGACGGGCAGGAAAGAGATCAGTATAAAACAAATATGATGGGACTTGCTATCACCAACCAGGCAAGAAAAAATCTGAAATTGAAATGGATGGTGTCAAGATTTGAAAATGATGAAGAAGAAAACATTGACATTGCCGGGGCATATTTATTTGGTGAAAGGGATTTTGATAAAGCAAAACCAACATTCGGATTAATCGTAAATCCGCTGGGTGCAGGCGTGTTTCACAATTTTGCCCGCAATAGATTGAATATCGATAACTGGAACGTATCACACAAAGGCGTTCTTGACAAAGGAAAAAATGTTTTTCAATGGGGAATTGGTTTTGATAAATCATCAATTGATGACAAACTCAATGAATGGGAATTCCAGGATTCTGCAGGTTATGCACTTCCTTACAATCCAACTATTTTGATGTTAAACAAAGTGATTAAAGCAACTGCAGCGCTTGACATTAATAAAATTTCGGGATATGTGCAGGACAACCTGGTCTTTGGTGATTCATCAAATTCGTTTACACTGCAGGCTGGCTTTCGATTTAATTATAATTCACTCAACAATGAGTTTTTATTTTCTCCAAGAGTTGGCGCAAGCTGGCAACCAAAAGGCGGGAAGGACATTATCTTCCGTGCAGCAGCAGGTGCATATCATCAACCGCCATTTTATCGTGAATTAAGAAGATATGATGGCACAGTGAATACCGATGTAAAAGCGCAAAAAAGCTTCCAGGTGGTTGGTGGCTTTGATTATAATTTTAAAGCTACTAACAAACCGATGCGGATGACCGTGGAAGCTTATTATAAAAAAATGTGGGATGTCGTGCCTTATGATATTGACAATGTCCGCATCCGTTACTTTGGCGAGAACAGTGCAAAGGCCTATGCTTACGGTGTGGAAGGAAGATTTTTTGGAGAGTTGGTCAAAGATGCAGAAAGCTGGGTCAGTATCGGGTTGATGAATACAAATGAAAATATTAAAGGGGATTTTTATACAGAGTATACACTCGATTCACTTTTTCAACCGATAGATAGTACAACTGTTGAAGGTGGTTGGTTGCGCCGCCCGACGGATCGTACACTAACATTCGGGATGTTCTTCCAGGATTATTTGGCCACCAATAAAAATTTCAGGGTTTATCTCAGCACGATTTACGGCACCAATCTTCCTTATAATATTCCCGGTAGTGTAAAATACCGCAATGGTGCTATCATCGAACCTTATATAAGAGTTGATATTGGTTTCAGCGCATTGTTGCTTGATGCTGATCGATCGAATCGCCGCAGCCACTCTCCTTTCCGCAACTTTGAAAGCATCTGGGCCAGCCTTGAAGTGTTCAATCTGATCGATCGCTCCAATACCATTTCTTATTTGCTGATAAAAGATTTCGCCAACAATGTTTTTACAATACCGAATCGCTTAACGCCACGGTTAGTGAATTTTAAGATCGTAGCGAGGTGGTGAGAGTCGTGCCACGATTTAGAACCGTGGCACGATTACTCAAGCATGGAGGTGATAATGTTCCCGGCTGCAGTGCTACTATTACACTTACGTTGCGTCGCACTCTTGTACTCTACCAATTCTATTCGACTCTTTGTCCACCCCCAATTGTTTCTTTACAATGATCGAACCACTTCCCCCGCCAGCGGGGGACAATGAACAATCTCTTAATTGTCGGACGCAAATTATTTTTTTCGGGTTTTCAATCCTGCTCGAAATAAAGACTGCATGTTATCCCCCGCTGGCGGGGGCCGGATATTCAGCTCACAGAAATTTTCACGTGGGGGTGGACTACGCAGCAACAATCTTAGTCACAATCAACAGAAAGTAAACCATCAACAAGCTGAATTGAATTACCACACGTATCCCGATAACTATCGCCACGATGCAACAAAGAACGAACCTGGTAAGCCCCGCCGTCCTTTTACGTCTGTGATTTTTTTTTGAACAATGGAAATCTGATTGCTGAAAGTATTTTACCCACTGAAAAAAATCGCATAATTCTTGCTGTAATAGTGCGGTCTTTATATTTTAAACCATCGAAGCAACTGCCCTGAACCTATGATCGAAGATTCCCAGAAAATGACAATGGAGGAGCTTGTGGATATTCTTGCCCAAAAAACGCAAAAATATACACAGCTATTGGTCTATAAGGATTTCGGTAATGAATATAAAGAATACAAAGAAGCGATTCAACACATCCTTGCTGAAATAAACCTGCGGAAAGAAACTACAGTACAGGGACAAAACCGCGTAACGTCAACCTGATCTACTTTCTCACCCAAAACTCATCATTCCACTCATTGTCGCAATGAAGATTATGTGGAAGGTTGTTATAGATTTCATTCAATTGTTCAGGAGTCAATGTTTTTTCCGCGTAAGGGAATAATTCTCTTTCTTCAAAGCGAATATGGTTGTTGATAAACTCCGAAAGTAGTTGGAGAGAGTTCGAATCGGGTGTTTTGTCGAGTAAGATCACAAGATCACGTATCTGTGCATGTTCTCTTATCATTTGTTGCACAAGCGGATTATCCGCAGGTAAAAATTTTATCAATACTTGTTCTTCATCCTTGAAATGCGGTTTAATATGGTTTGACCAAAACCAGCGGGTATAATTGCAAAGTGTTTCAACCGGAGTACTATTTGCAAGCCCTTGCTTTATTTTCCATGCAAACAAGAGCCCGTCATGATGTTCACGACTGAGCGGTGCCAGTTCTTTGCTTCTTTTTATGGGTTTACTTTCTTGCATATTGTAAAAATACCACTATGTTTTTAGGAAGGCAGATGATGTTTAGCATGAATTTGGCTGACCTTGATCAGAGGAGAATTTCACGCAAAGACGCAAAGGATTCGCATAGTCGCACCGAAAACCTGGCGACTTAAGTCTTTGTGGCTTTGCGTGGAATTGAATAGCTGAAAAGAGTTATGTTGTACAAGAAGGCGCCGCAAGAAACGATGAACAGAGATGTCAAAGCCGAGCACATAAATTGTATCGTTAAAAATTAAAATAATTATTAACCAAATTTTACTTTCAACAATTTGTTTGCACACCTGTTAATAATTAACTTTAGGATGTGATTGGGATAAGTCTTTATTTTAGTCATGGACGGGTAAACATACCGCAAATGCGGGATGAGTGAAAAATCCGGCAGTCACCCTCTTCCGGGATTATAGAAATTAAAATTGAAGTGAATTGACAGAAACGATTATCAACCTCGAAACCGTAAACCCTATCGAGTTCTTTGGCGTAAACAACGGCAAGCTCGACATTCTGAAAAAGAAATTTCCCCTTCTTAAAATTCTTTCACGGGGTACCCAGTTAAAGCTCAGTGGCTCACCTGAGCAGGTTACGTCTGCCCGCGAAAAAATTGAACTTATCGTTCAATACCTGGAAAGGAACGGCCACATGAGTGAAAATTATTTTGAACAGGTGCTTGGGGGCGATGATGCCGAAACAGTCGACAACTTTGTCGATCGCAATCCAAACGATGTTTTAGTGTTTGGTCCCAATGGTAAAACTGTTCGTGCAAGAACCGCCAACCAAAAACGTTTGGTGCAAATGGCCGAAAAGAATGATATCGTGTTTGCGATTGGACCGGCAGGTACAGGTAAGACTTACACCGCGGTTGCACTTGCTGTCCGGGCATTAAAGAATAAAGCCGTGAAGAAAATTATTCTTACGCGTCCTGCAGTTGAAGCTGGTGAAAACCTGGGCTTCCTCCCCGGTGATCTGAAAGAGAAGATCGATCCATACCTGCGTCCGCTCTATGATGCGTTGGACGATATGATACCCGCCGACAAACTTGGTTATTACATGAGTACAAGAACGATCGAAATTGCCCCGCTTGCTTATATGCGTGGTCGTACGCTTGATAATGCATTCATAATTTTGGATGAAGCACAGAATTCAACCGACCTGCAATTGAAAATGTTTTTGACTCGTATTGGTGCCAATGCGAAAGCAATTATTACAGGCGACATCACACAGGTCGACTTGCCGCGAAATCAACGGAGCGGTTTACAAAAAGCTTCCCGCATTTTGAAAAATATTGATGGCATTGCACACATCGAGCTTGATGAGGATGACGTGGTACGCCACCGCCTGGTAAAACAAATACTCAGAGCATACGATAAGGAACGGAAAGAAGAAGAGAATCGTGGTGAGCATAAGTAAGATTACCTGCACGGTTTTATAAATTCTATTAAACTTTCGTTGCGACACGCCGTTCATTACTTTTTCTTAATTCAGCAATTAAATACCTGTATATTCAAAACAAAAGGATATCTCGACCTTTTCTTATTCACACATCAGCAAGAGACAAGGTTATAATTATTTAACTTTTGATCATCCCTTGTCGAGACTAATGCAATTCTCCAAATGTACCCGGAAGCCAATTTTTTGATGTAATGCAAAAGAAATCAAAAAGAAAACTTACTGTCAGAAAAGAAATCAGGGGAAAGCCAAGTCCTGCTCTGCTTTTTCAACCAATCTAACCGTGTTGATGTATATGAAGGCATGGGTAATATTCATGGGATGAAAGGAAACCGCAATGAAGCCATCAAAATGTACAACAAGGCTATAGAATTAGACCCCCAAAGAAGCTCTTCTTATGTAAACCGTGGAATTACCTATGAGATCTCTGGAAACTACCAGGAAGCATTAAAAGATTTCTCTAAAGCAGTTGAATTAGATACTAAACCTGTTCATTTCCTCTATCGGGAATGTTAAGGCAATAATCCGGGGATATAGAAGGCGCCAAAGCAGATTACCTTCGCGTACTTCAAATAGCCCCCAATCATGATGAAGCGGCAAAAAGGTTGAACGCATTGGGAGGTTGAGCCGACTGATCCGGTTTGTGAACCGCAGACAGATAAAAAAGTTGGGTTCATTATACATTCTGGTTTCGTGCTTATGGGTGCATCGGTATACAAAGACGGATGAGACCAGGTATTTTTTTTAGTACATTGCACTAATGAAAAAGTTTTTCCAATTATTGTTCCTGCTTTTATTTCTAGCTGCCTGTAATGATGCTGACAAGAAAACTGAGGAAACACCAAAGCCCGAGAACGAAATGGATGCTGCTGCTAAATTTCTCCGTGCTGCGCTCGATGGTGATTACAAAAAAGCCAAAACTTTTCTTGTAAATGATTCAACAAATCAGCAAATGATCGACATTTATGAATGGAATTACAATAATCGGATGACGCCGGAAGATAAAAAAGAATATAAGAAAGCAAGCATTCGCTTTTTGAAAGAGACACATGCGATAAATGATTCCGTAACAATCGTACACTTCTCAAATTCCTACAAAGACCAAAATGATTCATTGAAAGTTATACGGGCAAATGGCCAATGGTTCATCGATCTGAATTTTACCTTTCAAAAAAATGATTCAATTCCTTAATGCTTAAAAATCTCCTGATAGTAGGATTGGGTGGAGGCGTGGGTAGTATGCTCCGTTATGCTGTTCACAAAATATTTAACGTGCAAAGTACGGTCGAATTTCCTGCCAGTACACTACTTGTAAATCTTTCGGGTTGTTTCTTGATCGGAATTTTGTGGGGTTTGCTGAGCCGTTCCCTCATATGGAATGAAGAAATGAAATTGTTATTAATGACAGGTTTTTGTGGCGGCTTCACCACTTTTTCAGCATTTACATTGGAAGGAATGGGATTACTAAAAGAAAACAAAATTGCTTTATTTTTTATTTATTTAACAGCTAGTGTGGTTGGCGGATTGCTGGCAACTTTTATCGGTATCCGGATAATTAAATAATTTTCTTATGCTTACGGTCTATCACCCCTGGCATGGTGCACACTATGGTAACAATGCGCCGTCAATAGTAAATGCAGTAATTGAAATTCCGCAAGGCAGCCGTGCAAAATATGAAGTAGATAAAGAGACCGGTCTTCTAAAATTGGATCGGGTGATTTATTCTTCGTTCCACTACCCCATCAATTATGGCTTTATCCCGCAAACACTCGGACAAGATGGCGACCCACTCGATATACTTGTGTTCTGTTCCCAATCTATCCAACCGCTTTGTTTAGTCGAAGCGAATGTCATCGGCAATATGCAAATGGTCGACCAGGGACAGGTTGATGATAAGATCATTGCCGTCGCCAGTAAAGATCCGTCAGTTAACCATATTAAAACAGTAAATGAAATGCCACCACATTTTATCACAGAACTTCGAAATTATTTTGAACAATATAAAGTGTTGGAAAATAAAAAAGTGGTAATTGATAATTTCCAGGAAAAAGAAATTGCGATGAAAGTGATTGAAGAAGCGATCGCTTTTTATAAGGAAAATTTCAAAACAAAAAGCGACAAGCTTTAACCGTTACGATGCAACCCCTTGATCAAAATACCATACAACAAAAAATGACAGTACAACTTATTTTAACCGTATTAATAATCGGTTTGGCGGCCGGCATGCTTAGCGGATTAGTCGGCGTTGGAGGAGGAATTATCATGGTTCCCGCCCTGGTATTCTTTTTAAGCTATAACCAGCACCAGGCACAGGGCACGTCGCTAGGAGTGCTTACATTACCCGTGGTAATAATTGCCTCATTGTATTATTATCAGCAGTGCAAAAAAATGGGAACACCAATGGATCTAAAAGTTATCGGTCTCTTAGCGATTGGGTTTCTTGCAGGGGCTTATTTCGGAAGTAAGCTTGCTATTTCTTTACCAACAGATTCTCTTAAGAAGATATTTGCCATCATACTTTTTTACACTGGTATTAAAATGTTAGGCTGGGATGAATGGTTCATTAAGTGGGTAAAAAATATCTTCTGATGAAAGCAATTCTATTTATTCTTCTCATAATTAGCCATGTAAAATCATTTGGACAGAAAGCAGTTAAAGAAGATTTCTTCCTCAAGTATTTTGCAGGGTTAGATATTTCAAAACCCCATACCAGCTGGATAAAAAGCCTGGAACAAAATGCCTCCGTACTCAAATACGAAATCCGAAATCCTGAGCTGACAGATACAATTTATGAAAATTATAGAATTAATGATCACCCGTTAATTTATGATGATTCCACAAAGGCTTTTTTAAATTACAAGCTTAAGATTAATATTGATACAATTCAAAGGATCGTCTTAGATTCTGTTTTTATTATTTATTTATATTTTATCTACGGGAAAGGCGAAGTGGCAAGGAAGAAGATGGCCGATAAATTCATAAGTGCAAGAAAGGAAACAGATTATTTTGGGAGAGAATTTACCCTTAGCGGAACCGATAATGACAAGAAAGATCATTTTTATCTCGGCTATGCCTATGACTTAAAAGATAATCCCGCTTTTCCATATCTTTTTACAATTGCCTGGACAAAGAATAAAAAGAAAGAATATATACTGAGGCTTTCTTACCGTATTCATTACCCAAATGAAAAATGAGTAAAATATTACTATATACAACTTTTATGCTATGCATGTGCTTTGGATCGCAAGCACAATCGCCGCTGCACTCAGTTTTGAAGACTTATTTCCGTGCACATCCCTTTGATATGCGATTCAGCAGTTTCGTCACCTCCCTACAACAAGATCCCTGGTTCACTGTAGAAACATACGATCGCCGTACCGACAGCACTTTTTTCTTTCTCACCGGCAGTTATAAAAACTTTAATCCTTTCCGCTATTTACCAAAAGAAGTAAAGCTTGTAGTGGCAGAGGAGCAGATAATTTATACCGACTCACTAAAAACACATGACACCATCATTAATCTTCAAATAATGGGATTAACTGATACTGGTATTGTTAACAGGAAGGCAGTTGAAAAAGAATTTAAACGATTCCATAATAACCAGGCAGACCGCTTTTCAAACAGTGTCCATCAGACTTTTGAAGATATGGGAGAAATCTATTATTATTTCATTTCCCCTCTTTCAATTCCGCCCGTTTCTATCGCATGGGGGCGCTTCGACACTAATCAATATACTTTTACAATAACTATCCGTTTTAAAATAAAAGAAAACATGGCTAATTATATTGTAGCACCTGGCGAGCTCTAAACGTGGTTAAATGATTCCACCAAACCAGGTCTTGCTTATCAGAAGAAGGTCCATATACACTTACGCTCACACTCTATCTTAAATAAAACAAAATAACGCTGATGCCTTCGTGGCGGTGAGGCAACCCATAAAACTTATTGTGAAATTTCTAACTTCCCGCATCATAGAAAATGAAATTAGCTATTTTCAGCCCGTGAATCCGAAGCTGCACAAACATATTACCGACCAGGAGCTGCTTGAACGATTTTATGCCGACCACGATAATCAGTGGCTCGGTATTTTGCTGGAACGGTATACGTTATTGTTATTAGGTGTGTGTATGAAATACCTGAAGGATGAGGAGCAAGCAAGAGATAGTGTGCAACAAATTTTCTTAAAAGCGATTACCGAACTACATAAATACCGGGTTGATTATTTCAAAAGCTGGATATACATGGTTGCCAAAAACCATTGCCTGATGCAACTCAGGGATAAACCCGGGAAAAATACAGTTGAAGTAAAAGACAATATCCCGGCTGAAGCCATCGAAGCGGATAAAGAAAGTTTGATATTGAATGAAAAGACATACGAATACATGAACGAGGCGTTGAAAGAATTGAATGCTGACCAGCAACTATGTGTAACTTTGTTTTACATGGAAAAGAAAAGCTACCAGCAAATTGCAGAGCAAACAGGCTATAATATGATGCAGGTTAAAAGCCACATTCAAAATGGGAAGCGCAATATGAGGATATTAATTGAAAAGAAACTGAATCAATAAATGTCGAACAATTTAAAAGACATATTGTCCCATCTTTCAACAGAAGTTGACCAGGAAACGCTTTTAAAATACCTGGAAGGCCGGCTATCTGATGAACAAAAGCATGAGTTGGAGAAAAAAATGCTGACCTCTGAATTTAGTGATGACGCCATGGAAGGTTTGCAGGAAATAAAAAATAAAGCGAAAATCTCGTCGCTTGTGGAACAACTGAATCGCGATCTTCATAAAAAACTCGAAAAAAGAAAAAAGAGAAGGGAAAAATTCCGGTTCAAAGATCAACCCTGGCTTTATATCGCAATATTTATCATTCTGCTTCTTATCGTTTTAAGTTACGTGGTAATACACAGGATGTTGCAACAACAGTGAAAAAATATATTTGGTTTCCGGCATAATTATGGTGTAACTTTTATAGGTATCGATTAGCTCCTTTAAAACTCTTTCTTATGACTTTCTTACATCAACTTGACAGATGGAGCACCACTCACCCGCGATTACTGTTATTGCTTCGTGCTGCTCTGGGTATCGCCCTTGTTTCTAAAGGCATTTCCTTTATGAGCGATATGATGTCATTAAAGGCCCTGCTGTCAACAAGCAGCTTTAATTTTCTACCCGATTGGATGGCACTTGTAATTACGTGGATACATCTGCTATGTGGTTTTCTAATTACCATTGGATTGTTTACCAGGTTGTCTGCATTAATACAGATCCCGATTCTTATTGGGGCCGTGATAATTAATGCATCAATGGGTCCCTATACTCCAGGCTCAGAACTAATTTTTTCAATACTTGTGCTTATCTTACTTGTCCTGTTTCTTTTTGAGGGAGGCGGCGAACTATCGTTGGATCATTTTGTCAAAACGCATCTTATTTAAATGTTTTAAGATCAGGCAAGAACGGGTTTTTCTTTTCTCAGGGTTATCCATGCCACTAAAGCACTACCGATCATAAATATGGCTCCTAAGAAAAAAGCGGCCCCAGGAAAATAAAACGGAGCTTTGGCAGTAGTGAAATATTTAAAAAGGTTATTCATGAGCGGTGGTCCAAAAACTGTAGTCAGACTCATTAAACTTGTAAGGGCTCCCTGCAATTCGCCCTGCTCATTTGGTGGTACATGACCCGCCAGGACTGATTGCAAGGCAGGTCCTGCAATCCCGCCAAAACAGTATGGAATAAGAAAAGCAAACATCATCCATCCTGCTGTTGCAAAAGCAAACAATATAAGACCGACGCTATATAAGATCAGCCCGAGATAGATGCTGCGCTCATTGCCGATCTTTGGATTGATCACTCTTGTTAATCCGGCTTGTACCAAACCTACCAACAAACCAACAACTGCAAGAGAAATACCCACCATTTTTTCACTCCATTGAAAACGATAGATGGTAAAGAAATTCCAGTTTGCCTGCACTGATTGTGCGGCCATATAAATAAGAAAAAAGGAAATCGCCAATTTGCCAATCGTAGGATATCGCTTGAATAACAAAAGAGAACCAAATGGATTAGCTCTTTTCCAATGAAAATCCCGCCGGTGTTCTTTGCTTAATGATTCAGGCAAAACAAAATATCCATATAACGTGTTTAATAGACAAAGAATAGCAGCCGCATAAAACGGAGCTCTTATTCCCAGCCCGGCTAATAATCCGCCAAGGGCAGGACCAATGATAAAGCCAAGCCCGAACGCAGCCCCTATCATTCCAAAATTCTTCGCCCTGGTCTCGGCTGTACTTACGTCAGCAATGTAAGCAGATGCTGTTGTAAAACTGGCGCCTGTAATACCTGCAATGATGCGCCCGATAAATAACCATCCATATGAAGGAGCGAGGGCAAGAAAAAGGTAATCAATTCCAAAACCAATCAATGAGCCAAGCAGAACAGGTCTTCTCCCATACTTATCACTCAGGTTGCCAATTACAGGTGCAAATACAAATTGTGTGACTGCATAGGCAGACAGCAACCACGCCCCGTAAGGGCTTGCTACATTAACAGGAATATTTTTAAGTTGTGAGATAAGGTCCGGCATAACGGGAATAATAAGTCCCCACCCCATTACATCAATAAGCAGCGTTATAAAGATAAAATTAATAGCAGCCTTTCCCGGTTGAGCCATGGCTATTGTTTTGGATCTATCAAAGTTGCAGAACTATTGCAACATAAAAAAAGGCAGGCATTGTTAAACAGGAACATCAGTTATTGTTACCCCGTTTTTCCATTTTTAAACCACCAAGCTTTTTATGAATAAAATTTTTCAACATTAGTAAACCTCCGTTTTTGTTTTTTAATAGTATTAATTCATTAATGATAATCACGCTCTTAATTTTTGAGTAGTGTATTTACTAGTAAAAATTCTAGGTAAACCGATTACCAGACTCTATTTTTGAATTCATTCATTCAAACTCCTATGGCAACCATTACAAAATTCCGGTAATGAAAAGCCTTAACAACCGTACCCCCGGAACCATCTTTAGCTAATTACTCCAATCCTCCTGTGAATTAATCTTAGTAAATCCAACCCTTGGGTCGGCATTGTTTTAATCAAAAAATCTAAAACGATGTTGAACATGAAAATTAGTAAAGCAGGATCGGTAGTATTGATCCTTTTCTTCGCCGTACTCAGGGCCAACGCAGGATACGGTCCTTCCCCGCTGGATAGCGCCAGCCATGATTTTATCAATGACAGTATCGTTGTTTCGATTACCAACAGCAAAACATCCTTAACCCCTGAAGTTCCTTTGCACCCTTCAATGGGGAATTTTGTTGATGATTACGCCGAGATCAATGATGAGCTTTTTGAAAAGCTTAAATTGAATAAAAGCAATTATTTCAGAGTCATTGATAAAATTTTCCTACAACATAACATACCTGTAGAATTAAAATATCTCGCGGTAATTGAATCACACCTAAAAACAAATGCGGTTTCACGTGTCGGCGCGGTTGGCGTTTGGCAGTTCATGCCAGCTACGGCAAAGGGACTTGGACTGAAAATAACGTCGAGGTATGATGAAAGACAACACCTTTGGAAAAGCAGTGTTGCTGCAGCTAAATATCTTGAAGATCTGTATGCTTATTTTGGCGATTGGCTGCTGGTAATTGCTGCATACAATAGTGGCCCCCTGCATGTTATCAATGCCATAAAAAAATCCGGGAGTAGAAGTTTTTGGAAGATCCAATACTTTTTGCCAAAAGAAACAAGGAATCATGTAAAAAGATTCATTGCTACCCACTATTATTTTGAAGGATGTGGAAGCCTGGTGACGTTGGGCAAAGCCGAATCAGAAAAATACCTGAAAGTACTCGAAGCGTTTAATGGTAAGGATGACAGTAACGAGGACGATCCTGCAACTGATCCAAACACATTCAGCCAATGGGTTGCTATCATCAACAATAAAAATGATATAAAATTGATCTTGAAAAAATAATAACCAAAATGATTGCTGAAATAATTTACCTGGCAGTATCGCTCCCACCAGCAGATGCCTCTTCGATTTTCTTGAACTGAGTTCATAAATGCCTTATCCTTTCGCATTACTAAGTATATAACGCTACCGCGTAGCATGTGTTCCTGCAAAAGATAAAAATCTTACATTTAAAGTCCACAAACTGGACTAAGATGAGAATCGTGCTGGCCGTAATTTTTATTTTGTCGCTTATTTCACAATCTGAAGCTCAACTAAGGTTACCTGCAGTTATTTCATCCGGCATGGTGTTACAGCAAAATGATTCGGCAAGTTTATGGGGCTGGGGAAATCCTTCCGAAAAGATTTTAATAACTACCAGTTGGAATAACAAAACCGACACGTCAATAGTTAACAACCGGGCTAATTGGAAAATAAAAGTGAAAACTCCGGCAGCAGGAGGTCCTTATTCCATCACATTAAAAGGCAGCAATACAATTGTACTGAACGATGTTATGATCGGAGAAGTCTGGATATGTTCAGGGCAATCGAACATGGAATGGAACTATTGGAATGGATTAAAAGATATAAAGGATGAATTGCCCATTTGTTATAATCCGACTATTCGTTTTTTCCATATACCTAAAGCAACGGCAAATCACCCCCAGGACGATGTACAGGCAGAGTGGAAAATTTGCGATTCAAATTCTTTAAAAGCTTTCAGTGCTGTTGGTTATTTTTTTGGAAAAAAATTGAATAAAGATTTGAACGTACCAGTTGGACTTATCAATGCCAGCTGGGGCGGTACACCTGCCGAAGTGTGGACGCCTGAAAAGATCTTTGATGATGATGAAGAGCTTCGCTTGTCTGCAGCCCGTTTGCAAAGTTTTCGCTGGTGGCCAAATCATGACGGGCTTTGTTACAACGCGATGATAGATCCTGTAACCAAGTTCAACATAGCAGGAGCCATTTGGTACCAGGGAGAAAGCAATATCGGGAATAACGACACGTACTATAAGCTTTTTACCACCATGATAAAGTCATGGCGGGAAGCCTGGAAAAAAGATTTCCCATTTTACTATGTCCAAATTGCCCCCTACAACTATGGATTCAAAAATGTTGGCGCCCTGGTTCAGGAAGCACAAACCAAAGCTATGACCATGCACAATACCGGGATGGTTGTAATAACCGATCTGGTGGATAACACCAATGAGCTCCATCCGCCAAACAAACACGATGTGGGACTGAGACTTGCCAATTGGGCACTGGCTGAAACGTATAAACAGAAAAATATTATTTATAAACACCCCGTTTACAAAAGCAAAACCAAAAACAAGAACCAGATCATATTAAGTTTTGATAATGCCTCCAAAGGATTTGTTGTTACTACCCCCGTATCTGGATTTTTTGTTTCAGGAGAAATAGAGGAGTGGTTTCCTGCCGAAGTGAAGATTGAGAAAGATAAAATTATTGTATGGAGCGAGAAAGTTCCAGCGCCCGTTCATGTACGTTATGGTTTTGGAAATACTCTTATTGGAAATGTAGTAAGTAAAGAAGGCTTGCCACTTTGCCCTTTTCGTACCGACAATTTCCCGGTAGATCAAAGCCGGTTAAAATAAAAAACCCCACAAATTTTGTGGGGCAAAATACTTTTCATTAATAATCTATTTCGCAGGTGGTGGTAACAGTGCTGCCTGAGGGGCAACATTCTTAATAGCGGGTGTTGTTTTCAGATAAGCAAAAATAGCTTTTAGTTCATCTACACTCATTTCGGTTACCGGCATCATGGACATGGGCGGCATAAGAGGTCGGGTATTATCGAGCCCCATCCATTTCTTTTCCTGAAGGCATTTAACAAATTGGTCTTCCTTCCAATTGCCGATACCTGTAGAGTCTGACGTAAGATTGGGCGCGTAAGTAGTTCCCCAAGGTCCTGTCCATGACGTAAATGTTTGAGTAACGATGAGATTTTTTTTAGCAGCTTCTTTCGGATCAAAGTCAACTGGAGGCATTTGCTCCGGATGGCCTGAAAGCATCAGGCTCATGTCGAGCTCTGGTCCATTGGGTCCCATTTTTTTTGGAGTATGGCAATCATTGCAACCGCCAACTTTAACAAGATGCTCGCCCCATTTTACCTGGCTGTCATAAGCGCCGTATTGGGCAACTGTGGGTTTTATTTCCCCTGTGTCTGATTTTTTTTCGTCGGTGCACCGGGTTAGAAGCAAGATAGTTGCGCTAAAAACGGCTGCATCCGTAAGAATTCGTTTCATAAATTTTTAGTTTTGGTTATCGTTGAGGGTAAAAAGCTACGGATTTATTTTTATTTGCCTTGAAAATTTTAGATACCCAACACGAAAGGATTGCTTAATCCAATTTGAAATAAAACCAATTCTTAGTAGATAAATACTTATCTTCGCATTTCAAATTTGAGTTCTAGTTTTTGGTAAGTCAATGATTTTTTCTGCTAAGCGTTAATCTGCTAAATAGTTAGTCTTCTTTCCAGTACTCGTTTCTCAGATCATTATTAATTTAAAATCGAAAAGTAAATGAACATTTATGTTTCAAATTTAAGCTTCAACGTAAATGATGAAGACTTGAAAAGTTATTTTGCTGACTACGGAGAAGTATCTTCAGCAAAAGTTATCAATGACAAAGAAACCAACCGCAGCCGTGGTTTTGGTTTTGTTGAAATGCCTGATGATGCAGCGGCTCAAAAAGCAATTGCTGAATTAGATGGCGCTACTGTTGATGGCCGTGCTATCAAAGTAACCGTTGCAAAACCTCGCGAGGAAAGAAGCAACAACAATCGTCGTTCATTTTCCAACAGCAGCAGCCGCTGGTAAAATGACCAACCGAATTACAAAAAAGTCCCGCTTTTCAGCAGGACTTTTTTTTATGCTCTTTTCTTTACAGCAGGTTTTTTCTTAGATTTTCTTAAAGCACTATCAATCGCTTTGCTCAGGTTGTCAAATGTAGGTTTTACTCCAAGCGGTTCATCATTGACAAAAAAGGCTGGTAGTTCTTTCACACCTCTCCCAATGCCTTCCTTAATATCGTCCTGTACTTGCCAGCCATAAGTGCCATTAACCAGGTTATCAAGAAAATTTTTATCACTGATCCCCGCTTCACGGCTATAGAGTTTTAAACTTGTCGTTCCAAGATTTCTTCTGTTTTGAAATAAGATGTTGTGCATTTCCCAAAACTTACCGGTTTGACCGGCAGCTACAGCTGATTCACTTGCTTTTAAACTTCGTTGGTGAATTTTTGTAAGTGGAAAATGACGGAATTGAAATCTTATCTTATCTCCATATTTTTCCAAAATCTGTTTTACAACTTCATTTGCTTTTGCGCATTCTTCACTTTCATATTCTCCCCATTCCATTAGCGTTACAGGTGCTTTTTCATTTCCGACCCACATCTCCGTTGGCTTAATAATAATAACTACTTCTTTTTGTAATGGCATAATTCTTTACTCCTTGCCCGGTCCTTGCCGATGCTTTTATGGTATTGATTTTTTTTCTTTGGGTTTTGCCGAAGGCTTACTGTTTTCTTCGTTTCGAAAAACTACTGTATTATCAAAAACATCCACCAAAACCGGAATTGATTTATCTATATCCCCGGCCAATATACGTCTACTAAGTGTATTCACAATTTCCTTTTGTATTAAACGTTTCAAGGGTCGTGCACCGAATTGAGGATCAAAGCCTTGCTCAGCCAAAAATTCTATTGCGTAGTCGCTGAAATTCAACTGAATTCCGCTTTCTGCCACCAATTTTTTCAACTTTTCCAACTGGATCTTTACAATGCCTGAAATTTCTTTTTTGAGCAGTGGTTGGAACATTATGATCTCATCAACTCTGTTTAGAAATTCCGGCCGAATTGTTTGACGAAGCAAAGCCATTACTTCAATTTTCGTTTTTTCCGTTGCCTGTTCAACATTCTTTTCCGTTACATTTTCAAATGCTTCCTGGATGAGATGACTACCAATATTACTCGTCATGATGATAATGGTGTTCTTAAAATTCACCACACGGCCCTTATTATCCGTCAACCTTCCATCATCCAAAACCTGTAATAAGACATTCCAGACATCGGGATGCGCTTTTTCAATTTCGTCAAGCAGCACAACACTGTACGGTTTTCTTCGAACGGCTTCTGTCAATTGACCACCTTCATCATAACCAACATAACCGGGAGGTGCCCCAACAAGGCGACTCACTGTATGTTTTTCCTGGTACTCACTCATATCAATCCTGGTCATCATACTTTCATCATCAAATAAATATTCTGCTAATGCTTTTGCCAACTCTGTTTTACCAACACCAGTTGTTCCAAGGAAAATAAATGAACCAATTGGTTTTTTAGGATCCTGTAAACCTGCACGGCTTCTTCTTATTGCATCTGCGACTGCAGTGATGGCTTCTTCTTGCCCAACAACTCTTTCGTGTAAATGTTCTTCAAGATGCAATAATTTTTCTTTATCGCTCTGCAGCATTTTGGTTACAGGTATACCTGTTGACTTGGCAACACTTTCTGCTATATCTTCAGCATCCACTTCTTCTTTTAATAGACGCTTCTCTCCGCTTGTTTCGAGTTGCCTGCTCAATTCCTCAATACTCTTTTCCTGTTCCTTAACTTTTCCATACCTGATCTCAGCAACTTTGCCATAATCGCCTTCTCTTTCTGCCCTTTCAGCCAGTGTTTTTAAATTTTCAATTTCCGCTTTTGCATTCTGTACTTTTTCCACCAACTCTTTTTCCTCCCTCCACTTTGATTTCAAGGTATCTCTCTCTACTGTGAGGTTCGCAATCTCAGTATTTAATTGTTTGAGTTTACTATCATCGTTCTCTCTTTTTATAGCTTCCCTTTCAATCTCAAGCTGACGGATCAGTCTTTCCAGGGTATCAAGTTCCTCGGGCATCGAATTCATTTCCAGACGAAGCTTGGCCGCACTTTCATCGATCAGGTCAATTGCTTTATCCGGTAAGAAACGATCGGTGATATAACGATGCGATAGTTCAACTGCTGCAATGATGGCTTCATCTTTTATACGTACGTGGTGATGTGTTTCATAGCGATCCTTCAAACCACGTAAAATTGAGATCGCATCTTCTACTGACGGCTCATCAATTAAAATTTTCTGAAAGCGTCTTTCCAGCGCTTTATCTTTTTCAAAAAATTTTTGGTATTCATTTAATGTAGTAGCACCAACCGCTCGCAGATCACCTTTTGCCAGCGCAGGTTTCAAAATATTGGCGGCATCCATTGCCCCTTCACCACCACCTGCGCCAACGAGGGTATGAATTTCATCAATGAATAAAATAATTTCCCCATTACTATTGCCTACTTCCTTAACAACAGCCTTTAATCTTTCTTCAAATTCGCCTTTATATTTTGCACCGGCAATAAGCAGACCCATGTCCAGTGCATAAATGATTTTTGATTTTAAATTTTCAGGAACATCGCCATTTACAATACGATGCGCAATGCCTTCGGCGATCGCCGTCTTACCCACACCGGGCTCACCAACAAGTATGGGATTGTTCTTTGTCCTTCTTGAAAGGATATGAAGTGTCCTTCGGATTTCTTCATCGCGGCCAATAACCGGATCAAGCTTGCCCTGCCTTGCCAGCTCATTCAAATTCTTTGCGTACTTATTCAGCGCATTGAATTCCTGGCTTTGGGTTTGGGAGGTGACGGTTTCACCTTTTCGCAGGTCTTTGATCGCTGCTATCAATCCTTTTTCCGTAAGACCTGAATTTTTCAAAAGCTTTGCTGATGCATCGTTACCCTGTACTATTGCCAGCAGCAAATGCTCAGGTGTAACAAATTCATCATTGAATTGCTTCACAACCGCACCAGCACGCAGAATAACATTATTCGCATCACGGCTAACTGATTGGGCAGGATCACCTGAAGTGGTCTTTGGTAATTTTGAAATAAGTTCATCCAACTTGCTTTCCACAAGATTGATCGTAACGTTATTTCTCTTGAGCAAATAATCTACTGGTGAATCTTCCTGGTCGAGCAACGCCTTTAAAATATGCTCCGTCTCGATATTCGGATTCTGTGAATTAAAAGCTAATTGCTGAGCAGCCTGGATAGCTTCAGCGGCTTTTATGGTAAAATTTCCTAAGTTCATATAATTAATTAACTGTTGAAAATAGACTAACCCATAAACTCAAACAGCAATCCAAGCGCCAAATTCAGAAACTATGTCATTAAAAATCAGGTTTTACTGTCTCAAATTCAGCCTTTTTATTGTTTCACTGCTAATCTTTCAGCTCACAAATGCGCAGAAAAAGCAACAGCCGTTGCCATCCAAATATGCCTTCGGCGAATTGGATAACCTGCTGACTCAAAAACAGGGGCTTATCGGCAAGGATTATGTAGTGCTGATCTGGGAAAAAGATGATACGCTTGTTTATAAAAAAGAAGTGGGTGAATATAAGAGTAAGACGGTAGCGCCGATTGCAAGTTGCAGCAAATGGCTAACCGCCGCCTTAGTAATGCAATTTGTTGATGAAGGAAAGATCTCTCTTGATGACCCGGTGGTGAACTATTTGCCCGTGTTTGAAAAATACATGAAGAAGTATGTCACGATTCGCCATTGTCTTGCTCACATGACGGGAATCGAAGATGATGATAAATTCCTGAAGAAAATATTACAAAGAAAGAAGTTTGGATCGCTGGATGAAGAAGCGGAAGCTTTTGCGGCCAGGGAAATAAGAGCTAATGCCGGTACAGATTTTTGGTATGGCAATGTAGGGCTGAATATTGCTGCAAAAGTTTTGGAGATTGTAAGTAAAAGAAAGTTCGATGTGTTGATCAAACAAAAATTGTTTGTACCTCTTGGCATGCGACAAACGACATTTACTGAATTGGATGGTGGGCTGTATAATCCATCTGGCGGTGCAAGATCAACAGCGGATGATTATATGAAGTTTTTGTTAATGCTGATGAACAAAGGGAAGTATAACGGCAAACAAATACTCAGTGAAGAATCGGTTGATGAAATGATGAAAATACAAACGAATACTTCTATGATCAGATATGCCCCGAAGGCTGCAGAAGGTTTTAATTATGCATTAGGTAGCTGGGTGATCGAAGAAAAAGATGGAAAGGCTGCTGTACTTGCCAGCCCGGGATTATTTGGTACATGGCCAATGATCGATGCGTGTCGTGGTTATGCATATATTCTTTTTGTGAAAAATTTCCTTGGTGAAGAAAGAGCAAATGCACATTTGGAGATTAAGGAACTGATTGATGAAGTGATGAAAAAAGAGTGTAAGTAAAGAATTTGACTGTGTGATATGACAAAAGCTCCGGTTTCCCAGAGCCTTTGCCGTTCTCTTCTTTCCCTTCGCTGGCATTGTCCAGATCAGGTATTTGTGAGTATTTCTCAGATTCCCTTTTACAGGAAACACCCCAAAGCAGAGAACAGCATTAATGATCCAAATAACTTGCCATAATCGAACGTAAAATTGAGAAATATTCACAGTGGATAACTTGGCACGCCTTGTTCATAGACAAATTGTCTATGTTTTGTCATGTTTCTTAAAAGTAGTAGAAAGGACGATTTTGCATCCTGAAATTGAGAAGATGATTGATGAGGAGAAAAAATGTGTAAATCAATTACCAGTAATTATTTTATTCTCAAATTTTCTCTTAAATAACCATATTCCTTCTCATCTAATTTCCACTTTTGGCCATTGATTGAACCGAATTGTAAAAAAAATTGTCAATTAAAATATCAAACTCATACATTTGAGTAACGATTTGATCAAAACAGAGGAAATATTCGTTATACTCAAGAAAATCTTTGGCATGTTTAATATCCTTTTCGCCAAGTCCCAATTCTACTGCTTTCCCAATTAAATCATTTAATAGTTTATCATCCGATTTCATTTCCGTGTAATTATAGTCCACCCCCACTTGAAAATATCTCATGATTGAAATGCTTCCTCCGCCAGCGGGGGATATTATGCAGTCTTCTCTCTCATCTTTTTTGATTCTTTGTATTGAAATTTTATTGTGCCCGAAAGTCAGGATGTCATTGTCCCCCGATGCCGGGGGCCGGATGTACAAACAACTTGAATGGTCAATCGTGGGTGGACAAAAAAGTTGAATAGAATTACTGAACGTACAAGTGAGTGACACAACAGAAGCTCAATAGGAGTAAGGCAGCTCAGTAAATAAATCTCAGAACTGTCCTTTATACTTCACCTTTCCTCCCACGATCGTCGTCACCACTTTTGTATTTTTGATTTCCTCGTCTTTGCAGGTAATCAGATCATTGGAGAGAATAACAATGTCTGCATATTTACCAACTTCCAACGAGCCTTTATCTTTTTCCTGGAAGGCGGCAAAGGCGTTTGCCAATGTATAAGAATAGAGAGCTTGTTCTCTCGTCATCTTTTGCGTTGGATAAAATTCAGTACCATCTTTTAGTTTTCTTGTAACCGATGCATAAAAATTTGCAATAGGATCTTCATCCTCAACCGGCACATCGGTTCCGTTATTTACCACTACACCGGCTTTCAAAAAAGATTGCCATACATAAGCACCTTCTTCACTGCGTTTTGCTCCCAATCTTTTTGGAACAAACGGCGCATCACTTGTACAATGAATGCCCTGCATAGAAGCGATCACATTCCATTCTTTAAAACGTGGAATTTCCAATGGATTTACATGCTGTGCATGTTCAACTCTCCAGCGATGATCTTTGTTTTTATCAATCGTGATTTGCCCCGCATAAATATTTATCACTTCACGATTGGCTCTGTCGCCGATTGCATGCACACATAACTGCAAATTATTTTGCCAGCAAAAATCTGCGATAGCTTTTAATGAATCTATATTAAAAGTATTGTTACCGACCCAATCGGCACGATCTGTATAAGGTTCCAGCAACCATGCGCCATAAGAACCCAATGCACCATCCAAAGAAACTTTCACGGCTTTTACAGTTAAAAAACCGTTTCCTTCATTTACTATCGGAAAAACATTTGCATGTGAACGAAGCGCTGCATTACCATCTCTCACCATTAGCCAGTGGCGAATATTCAATTTCCCCTGTTGCGCTAATTCTTTCATCCATTGCACTTGCGCAAATGATGAACCAGCATCCTGGAAACTTGTAACACCTTTTTTCAAACAATCCTCTTCGGCAAGTTTAATACTCTCGGCCCATTTCGCTTTTTGCACTTCTTCGCTTTGCTGATTGATCCATGAACCATAAGCCCTGCTAACGAGGCCCTGTGCGGTTTCAGCTAATACACCAACGATTACTCCGCTCTTATCTTTTACAATATCACCACCAGAAGGGTTTTTTGTAGATGAAGTAATTCCTGCAAGCTCCATTGCTTTTGCATTTACATAAGCGCTATGCCCACTTGCATGTGATAATAATACCGGATTATCCGGAGAAACCTTATCCAGCTCTTCATGATAAGGATAGCCTAAATAATTTTTTGCAGGAGCAGGATTCCATTTTTCCTGGTGCCAGCCACGGCCTACGATCCAATCACCTGGCTTGGCTTTTTTTACCGCATCAGCAACCATCACCACGATCTCATCCCAGTTTTTTACATTCATAAGATTGAGATTTATCAACGAAGCTCCCAGGCCATGAATATGCCCATGACCTTCAATAAAACCGGGCATCACAAACTGTCCCTTTGAATCAAGTACTTCAGTACTGTCGCCAATATATTTTTTTACATCTTTATTGCTTCCAATAAAAACGATCTTTCCGTCTTTTACAGCTAATGCTTCGGCTTCAGGTTGATTTTTATTGACCGTATATATTTTTGCATTGTTGATGACAAGTTCTGCTGCATCAGCAGCACTTTTCGTTTCAGAAGTACAATTAAGAAAGCAAATAAAAATTGCCGGCAGGTAATTGATGATCGATCTTTTTGTCATAAATAAAAGTTGGTTTAAATGTATTGATTTAAAGTAAACGCCCCGTGACTACTCCCGGAAAAGAAGCTGTAAAAGAAATATATCTTAAATACACGCAAATAAAGAAGTATAATTTTTGCTTCTTTATTTGCGTGTATTTAAGATATATTTCTTTTACAGCTTCTTTTCCCTCTTTGCCGTAACTCAACACACACACAGTTCCGCCGTTTCCCCCTCCCGAAACCCGTGCGCCGAACACTCCACTATCGGGACCTGCATCCTCGACCAGCTCGATGATCTTATCAGTGAATTCATTCCCCAACCCCACCAGGGAATAACTCTCATGACTTTGCAGCATCAGGCTTCCCATTTGCTTCAAAGCTCTTTGCCTGTCATCCTGCTTTTTAAAACCCTTTAGTAAATCTTTAAATTCATTCACTCTTGCATTTTCATAAACAGGATGCGAGCCGCAAACCCGGGGTTTATAAATTTTATCTTCATCGATC
Organism: Chitinophagaceae bacterium; assembly: GCA_025923075.1. Classification (GTDB taxonomy): domain Bacteria; phylum Bacteroidota; class Bacteroidia; order Chitinophagales; family Chitinophagaceae; genus VBAS01. The sequence continues at coordinate 18,789 of JAICGN010000020.1, read as the reverse complement.
TGTGTCACTGTATCAATAGAACTCTTGTATTGAGCTAAAAAATCTTTACCTGAAATTTCCTCAGGCAATAATGAAATATATTTTTTTTCAAACACTGAAACAGGAATATTCGCTAAAAATCCTTTGTATGGAAGCTTATTCCATTTACCCGATGTTCTTGCTTCATCTAATCCTTCAACAGAAGCTCCTTCATTTAATGCAATGATTGTATAGCTCATAAATGCAGCAATTCGAACATCACTATAAGATGCTCCGCTTACGGCATGACGAACACCGCTATCAATTCCGCTAAAGTGTATTCCCCGTGGGATACTGATGGGCTTATCAACCTGATGCGGCTGACAGATCAATGGCAATAATTTATTTTTTTTCCCCAGATGCGACGATAACTGGTCCATTAAACCACAAGGAGCGCCTGCAACACGATTCTCTGCCATTTGTGCGAGGACTGCGAGCTCTTCTTTTTCTAATGATAATTTATAAAGCTGGTTCAATGCATTCATGGTAGCGACCTCTAAGGCTGCCGATGAGGAAACTCCTTTTCCCCACGGAACATCTGATTTAATGATAACATTCGCACCGGTTAAATCAACTTTCTTTTCTTTTGCTAAAACAAGAAAGCATCCCAGCACATATACAGCCCAGTCACCACCAATCACCGATTTAATGATCTTTCCTCCTGCAGTAAGTGGCCTATCTTTTATTGCGGAAACATGAATTGTAAAATCCGCAGTTTTCTTTTTGGAAATCTGGGTACGAAAATGAAAAGCTCCATCCGCTCGCTTTTGAATGCTGACAGTAGTCGTTTGTTTTATTGGCATTTGCAACAGCAATGAGCCACTATAATCTGAAATACCACCCATTACATCCATACGACCCGGAGCTGTCGCAGAAATTATCTTTCCTTCAGTTGAAAAAAAATCATTCATAGATTCACATTCCGGAGTTCGGCTGCTTTTTCTTCCGGCATTGTATCAGCCATAAAAGTATCAGCGCCGGTTTCCGGGCCTGCAAGGTATTTAATTATCCCTGGCTGACGCAATGGCGGGCAAATGATCAAATGCATATGATAATCGGGATAATCGTTTCCATCAACCGGAGCCTGGGCAAACACCATTATATAAGGGAAACTGCTTTTAAAATTTGCATCAAATTTTTTTGTAACTTTTTGAAAAACCTCTGCCAGATCGTGCAATTCTTCATCACTCATCGTGATCAGCGTTGCATGCCGATTCTTTGGAAACACATAAGTTTCATAAGCGAATCTTGCAAAAAAGGGAATAAATGCAATGGCTCCCTTATTTTCCGCAATGATCCTTATATCGTCTTTTTTTTCGGCCGTAATTATATCGCTGAAAATATTTGTACCTCTTCCCTTTTGATAGTCTGCAGCGGCAGCTAATTCTTTTTGAACTACATTGATAATAAAATCCACCGCATATATCTGGCAATGCGGATGTGGATTCGAAACACCTACCAGTTCTCCCTTATTCTCAAAAATCAAAACTGACTTTATTGTTTCATGCTTATTGAAAAAATTCATCTCTTTTCGCAATGCGCGGAAAACATTTGCCACCTTTTCAACGCTGATATCATTTAGCGTAACATTATGCCGCGGATCATAACAAACCACTTTTGCTATGCCGCCAGCCTGGCTTTTCTTATATAAATCATTATGCTGGCTTTGAAATTCTTCAGGAATAGCCGGCGAATTTAATCCAACAACCGGGTGATCATTCTCAAAAATAAATACATCTTCATAGTCTGAATTTTTCTTTCCGCTTATTCTTTTGTTGCCTGGACACAAATAGCAGGTGGGATCATATTCTGGTGCTGCTGTTACTGATTCCTTCTTGTCAAAATTCCATGGCCGGCTATTACGATGCGCTGCATATACCACCCATTCCTTCCGCAGCGGGTGCCATCTCTTCTCCCAATTTCCATACGGCTTCGTCTCATGCATCATGTCACAATTTTTTTAATTGTTTCTTCCATTTATTGTAAGCCGATGAATATATTTCCTGAACTTCTTTAGATGGAGAATAGCTTTTTATTTTTTCCATTGACGAATATGCTTCGGCAAAATTCGTATACACACCGACACCGATCCCGGCGCCTCTTGCAGCGCCGGTTGCGCCATCAGTATTATACAATTCAAGGTCGCATCCAAGGGTGTTCACGAATACAGAGCTGAATACTTCACTTAAAAACATGTTCGTATGACCAGCTCTTACCCTTTTTATTTCCAATCCCATTTTTTTCATTATTTCAACACCATAATGTAAAGCAAATACAATCCCTTCCTGGGCCGCTCTTGCAATATGCCCCCGATGATGACGGTTGAATTGAAGCACTTTCATTACTGCTCCAAGGTCCTTGTTTTCCAGCACTCTTTCTGCACCATTGCCAAAAGGATAAATTAAGAGTTCATCAGAGCCAGGCGACACCTTTGAAGCTTCATTATTTATCTGTTCGTAAGAGGAATCAGGAAAAAAGTTTTTACGTAACCAGCTATTCAGGATACCTGTGCCATTTACACAAAGCAAAACACCATAGCGGGGATTTTTCTTTTTATGATTGACATGAACAAATGTATTGACTCTTGACAGCGGATCATACTGTGGTTTATCAATAATTCCATACACCACTCCTGAAGTGCCGGCCGTTGCTGCAATCTCGCCTGGCTCTAAAACATTCAAAGAAAAGGCATTGTTTGGTTGATCACCGGCACGATAAGAAACAGGAGTCCCCGCTTTCAATTTCAATTCAGCAGCCGATGACGCTGAAAGCCTTCCCTGTTCACCAAAAGTTGGCACTACCGGAGAAAGTAATTCTTCGTCAATGCCGTAATACCTGAGCAGGTCAGTAGCGATCTGTTCTTTCTTAAAATTCCAAAGAATTCCTTCGCTTAATCCTGAAATGGTTGTTGCCGGCTCGGCGGTTAACTTCATAGCAATATAATCCCCGGGCAACATGACCTTGTAAATGCTTTTATAAATCTGAGGCTCATTTTTCTTCACCCACCGTAATTTGGAAGCAGTGAAATTCCCGGGTGAATTAAGAAAATTTTTCAGGCAATACTTTTCCCCCAGCTCTTCAAATGCTTTATCCCCGATGTCAACCGCACGACTATCACACCAGATAATAGAAGGCCGAAGTGGTTTTAAATTTTTGTCGACACAAACAAGACCGTGCATCTGGTAAGCAATGCCGATCCCGTCAACTTCATCACCATTAAATGAAACCTGCTGATGCAGCTTGTTCATTGCATTTATTAGCTCATTCCACCACATATCAGGGTCTTGCTCTGCAAAACCTGGTTGTGATGATTGCATTGGCATCTCCGAGGATGGAGAAAATGCGGACGCAACAGCCTTGCCTGAACTAATTTCAAGCAATGTTGTTTTTACTGATGAAGAGCCGATGTCAAATCCAAGTAAATATTTCATAGTTTACCAATAAACAATATAAAGTGCAGCCAAAATAGCCGAAACGATCACAACGCCAACTAAAAATCCTGTTGACATTTTGAACATAGAACTATCCACCTCCAGCGCTTTCGGGTTGTCTTTCGATTTTGGATCAAGCAAACCAAATAAAATGATCAAAGCAACGCAAGCCATGAAGACAACTCCCATCCTGTTCATAAATGGCATGGAAGGAATTGTGTATTTTAAAAGCACCGACAGAGGAATACTTATTATGGTTGCCGCCAATGCCCCATTTGCATTTGAACGTTTCCAGAAAAAACCCATCAGGAACATGGCAAGGATACCTGGCGAGATAAAGCCAGTGAATTCCTGGATATAAGCAAACCCCTGCCCAAAGCTCTTTAATGCCGGGGCTATCGCCAGGGCAATCGCAAATGCGATAAGGATAATCCATCGGCCTGTTATCACCACTTTTTTGTCCGAGGCTTCTTTGTTAAAAAATCTTTTATAAATATCTAATGAAAAAATAGTCGATATGCTGTTTGCCTTACCGGCGAGCGACGCAACGATAGCCGCTGTCAATGCAGCAAAAGCAAGTCCCTTCAACCCGGCAGGCAATAAATTCAGCAAAATGGAATAGGCATTATCAGGTTTGATAAACACATTATCGGTAGTTACATCCGTGACTTTCATTCCCTGTGTGATCGCTTCGTTACCACCATTTTTGAAAATAACATAGCATGCAATGCCTGGCAGTACAACAATAAGAGGCATCAATAGTTTCAGGAATGCAGCAAACAATAGCCCTTTTCTTGCTGTTGGTAAACTTGCGCCCAATGCCCTTTGTGTGATGTACTGGTTACAGCCCCAATAACTAAGGTTGGCGATCCACATACCGCCGATCAAAACAGCAAGGCCAGGTAGTTCCTGCCATGGATCTTTTGTTGGAGTAAGTCCACCCGATGGTTCTCCACTATAAACAAGATTCTCCCCTTTATTGTAGATCATGTGAAAATGTTCAGGAGCTTTTTGTTTTAACAACTGCAAACCCTCCCAGGCACCATCTCCCCGACCCATAGTTTGTGACACAAGGTCCAAAGCAAGATAAGTTGTTGCCAATCCCCCAAGCACAAGAAAGAATACCTGTACCACATCAGTATAGCCAATCACCCGCATTCCTCCAAGTGTAATAAAAATGGCAAACACAGCAAGACCCAATGCACACCAGAAGAAAGGAACATCAAGCATGTTTTGCAAGCTTAAAGCGCCGAGATAAATAATGGAGGTAAGATTTACCAGCACATATAACATTAACCAGAATACTGCCATTATTGTACTTACTCTACCATCATAACGCTGCCGCAAAAACTGCGGCATCGTATAAATCTTATTCTTCAGATAAAGGGGCATGAAAAAAATAGCAACAATGAGCAATGTGAGCGCAGCCATCCATTCATAAGAAGCAATTCCCAATCCAAGCTGAAATGCCTGTCCTGACATACCGATAAATTGTTCTGCAGAAATATTGGAGGCAATCAGTGAAGCGCCGATGGCCCACCAGGTCAATGACCCTTCGGCAAGAAAAAAATCTTTTGAATCGTTGTGCGTATTCTTTTTTCTTTGATAAATCCAGTAGCCATAACCCGCTACTATAATAAAGTAAAAAAGAAATACGATCAAGTCTTTGGTTACAAGCTGACCCATGCAAGTTGGTTTCAAACATGAAAATATTGAAAAATGGCCGACAAACTATTTAAATCACTATAATTCCCTTGCCGACCTGGCTCGTGTTGAATGTTACGTCAATTGTTGAGATAACTGTAAAAAATTAAGCGCCGAGTCCCGAAAAATTCAATCTACTGAACTATTAAAATATTTATCTTCCCATTCTAAAAAAATCTATATGCAGCTACAACGTTCCGTCTCAATTTGCGCAGCCATCATTACTCATATTTCTCTTTTTGCACAAAAAGATCCTAAGACAACTGAAATATGGACACCTGAACCCAAAGTGATAACGCCGGGTAAGACAAATAGCGAGGCGCCGTCCGATGCAGTCGTGCTCTTCAATGGAACATCAGGCACCGCGTGGAAGCATAAAAATGGAGATGATGCAAAATGGACGGTAGCTGAAAATACGTTTACAGTAAAGCCGGGTACCGGCGATATTCAAAGCAAACAAAAATTTGGTGATTGCCAATTGCATATTGAATGGAGAATTGCTTCTAATGTAACTGGCGATGGGCAAAACCGCGGTAATAGTGGTGTTTTTTTAATGGGTCGTTATGAAGTGCAGGTACTTGATAATTATAATAACATAAACAAAACCTATGTGAATGGGCAGGCCGGCAGCACGTACAAACAAAGTCCGCCGCTCGTTAACGTTTGTAAAGCTCCGGGAGAATGGCAGACCTACGATATTATTTTCACTGCCCCGCGTTTTAGTGAAAAAGGAAATGTGATCGAGCCCGCAAGGATCACGGTGATTCAAAATGGCGTGCTTGTACAAAATAATACAACCATTTGGGGCAACACGGTGTACATCGGCTCTCCTTTTTATGAAAAACATGACACAAAAGAACCGCTCATCCTGCAAGATCATGGGAATGCCACAAGTTTTCGTAACATTTGGGTAAGAGAATTATAAATTCGATGTAGTATGAAAAAGTTATTTGGCCTTCCATTGCTATTCGCAATGTTTTCCTCTACCGCACAAACACCAGGTAGTGAAACCATTTTCCGCAATGTGAATGTCATACCGATGACAGAAGAAACGGTGATCAGGAACCAGGATGTAGTGGTAAAAAATGGTGAGATAACTGCAATCGGAAACACAGGCACAGTAAAATTTAAGAAAGATGCCCGCATAATCGAAGCGAACGGAAAGTACCTGATGCCGGGTCTTGCTGAGCTGCATGCACATGTGCCACCCGTTGATGATATGGAGCCTATGAAAGAAGTACTCAAGCTTTTTCTATACAATGGAATAACGACAATCCGTGGCATGCTTGGGCACCCGAGACATCTTGAACTACGCAGTAAAATTAAAAGCGGGGAAATTATCGGGCCGCATTTTTATACTTCGGGGCCTTCATTCAATGGCAATAGTGTAAAAACTCCTGAAGCGGGCGCTGATATGGTGAGAAATCAAAAGCAAGCAGGTTATGATTTTTTGAAGCTGCATCCTGGTCTTACAAAAGAAAACTTTGAAGCGATAGCAAAGACGGCAAAAGAAATAAATATTCCCTTTGCAGGTCATGTCTCTTTCGATGTAGGAGTCTGGCGGGCCATTGAAGCAGGTTATGCGTCCATTGATCATCTGGATGGTTTTGTAGAAAGTCTTGTACCCGGTATTGAGAATATACCCGAGCAACAAACTGGTTTGTTCGGTATGTACATCGCAAAAAAAGCGGAGGAAAGTAAAATCCCTGCACTCATGAAGGCATTGAAAGAAAAAAATATTTGGGTCGTGCCGACACAAGCGTTAGCAGAAAGATGGTTCAGTCCTCATAAAGATGAGGACGCTTTTGCGCGTGAACCGGAGATGATATATATGAAAGAAGAAACGTTGAAAAATTGGGTGAACAGCAAGAAAAACGTTATGGCCAACCCGAATTATAATGCTGAAGAAATAAACAAATTTATTGAGCTCAGAAGGAAATTGATTTATGAATGTCAGCGTAACGGCGTAGGATTACTGTTAGGGAGTGATGGTCCACAGGTTTTTAACGTACCGGGTTTTTCTGTTCACCACGAATTAAAATATATGGTAGATGCAGGTCTTACTCCCTACCAGGCCTTGCAAAGCGGGACTGTGAATGTTGCCAAGTATTTTAATCTGAATAATAGCGGGTTGATCAAAGAAGGTTATGTTTCCGATCTTATTTTACTTGAAGGCAATCCGCTGGAAAATATCGGGAATACAACAAAGATTGCAGGCGTTATGCTTGGTAAACATTGGATCTCCAAACAAGAGATAGCTGCTGAATTAAAAAAACTGGAAAAACCCAAACAGTTTTAGTTCTCTTTCAACAAACCTTCGACAATGCCGGTGAAGATTTTTTTATACTCTTCAAAGTATTGCTTTGTACCCGGTCCATAAAACACGCCATGAATTTCTCTTACGTTCCCTTTCCTATCAAGAAAAATACTTGTCGGAAATGAGCGGATCGGGGTCAATTGAGGTAATGTCTTTTCTGTTTTTTGCTCGTCAGTTGAAGTAACACCTGTTATCAGCATCGGGTATTGCACATTAAATAGCTTTTGAAATTTGCTTAGGCTTTTTTTCGAACGTTCAATGTCCGTTGAATATTCATAGGCAAGAGAAACCATTTCTACTCCCCTGCTCCGATACTTATCATAAAACTCACTCAGAAATTTTGTTTCATCAAGACAGTTGGGGCACCAGCTTCCCATCAACTGAACGATTACAACTTTATTTTTAAATCGTTCATCATTTATTGAAACCGGCTTACCATCAAGATCATTGAAAGTAAAATTCAGTTTCGTTTGACCTGGCTTTAGTTTGGTCGGCTGATCTTGCTTCGGCTCTTTTACATTTTTATCTTTTACCGCAGTCCATGTTTCCTTTCCATTATAGCCAGATAAATATACACCGCCTGTGATGCGTTCGGCGCCGGCGATTTTTGCATAGAAAGTATAGGCATGGGCCCCGTCAAATGTTGATAGCTTTAATGAATCGCCTGTAACAATTCCTTCCAGAAAACGATAATCCCCTGATGGAGTTATAAAACTACCAGTTAGGTTATCGCCATTTTGTTCAAATTCAGCTAATGCTTTTCTTGGAGTTCCGTTTGCTCTTGTGATGGTCACATCCCATTTGCCACTGATATTGTACCTCGCACTTCCCTGGTTTTTTTTAAACCGGTATCCCTGATTTGGCAAAGCATAGAAAGTCCAGTTTTGAAAGTCACCCGCTGTTCCTTTGTTCCAAATGCCCCGCAGGCTCCCATCGGCATTTCTTTTTGCTTTAAATGATGATTCAAAAACAGGCATTGAAAAATTTACCGAATCATTCGTGATGGCTACCGGGCTTATTCTAATTCTCTCGTCCGCATTTATTATATAAAAAACTGTTTCATTATTCTCTTTGGCAACCTGCATAGTAAACACCACAGTATTATTATCCTGTCTTACCAAATATGCGGTATAATTACCCGGCAATTCCGTCTGACCGATTGTTGAGAAAAAGGCAAGAACTAATCCCACAAATACAATGAGTCGTTTCATTTAAGTTTTTTTGGTTATGCAATATCGGTAAAAGACAAAAAAACCTGCCAAAAAGTTGGCAGGTCCACGTTAAATGCTTTACAGAATTTGATATTTACCTCGCATCTGCTTTTAATTGGTGATAGTTAGGCTGGTACTTTTCTTTTCGAAGAATGGTAAGCAGATCTTTTTCGAGGCTGGTTTTGGGAAATTCAATAATACGGCCGATCTCTACCCCCTTTTGCTCGATAATTATTGTTGGCACCCTGACTATGTTTTTGCCGGCTTCTTCATGTTGCGGGCTTTTTTTATAAAGACTATCTCTATTGCTTACCATTATTAGTGTAAGATTACTGGAAGAAAAGCCACAACAGTCCAGCATCTTTAATACCCGAGGCACCTCTCTTTTGCTATCGCCACACCATGTGCCCAGAAAAATCGTGATTGACTTGCCAGCCAGCAATGGCCGGATAAAATTGCAAGTGAAAGAATCCACAAGATAAGAGTCGTAGTTTGGCTTGTACCAATCAACAAATGGAGACTGCAGCAAAGCTGCTCTTGTGCATTTACCCACGAGCATATCATGTCCCCGGGAATCTTTGGCCAGTTGATTTATCAAAACAGGCGATGCAGAATTTTTGGTGACAGAACATGAATAAACTGTAAATAATGCAATCAGTAATATGATGAAATATGTTTTCATGATTAAAAAGTTTTAAAATGAAATAATATAGAATAGCGGCAAGTGCATGTAAGATGCATACACACTAACCGATAGAATTGTAATTGAAAAAATATTGCTTATGAAATAGGCGGATGGAAGGGAGAATCAATAAAGCTTTCGCTTAATTCAGCATTGTATTCTGTAAAGCAATTAGGAGATAAAAGCTCGATTTGCTGAACATCAATCAAAGGTTTTGGTGTGAATTCATTGAGCTTTTCATTCACTGTATTTTTAGACAGATCATTATTAGAAGAGTCGTCATTATCATCAAAAATAGAAATAAGATGGTCATCGCAACCACACGCGGGGTTGTTTTGGATTACTTCAGCTTGCCATTTACAATAAATAAAAGACGCAACCTTTCCAAATTGGAGGCTGATAAAAACACTGACTAAGAATATGGCGGAGATGGTACGTCTCATTGTCAATACCAAATTAATAAAAAATCTTAGCTTTAAACCAATCAATAATAAAACAATTATGAGAAACTGCATTATCGTAGTTATACTTTTTGCATCTTCCGTAGCTGTTACGGCCCAAAATTTCGATTCAGTGACTATAAAGACGACTAAAGTGGCTGGTTCCGTATACATGCTTGAAGGCTCGGGCGGAAATATTGGTGTATTGATTGGAAACGACGGTGTGATACTCGTGGACGATCAATTTGCACCTTTAGCGGACAAAATAAAAAAGGCAGTGGCCTCAATAAGCGACAAACCGATCAGGTTTATCGTCAACACACATTTTCATGGGGACCACTCTGACGGGAATAAAGTATTCGGTGGTGAAGGTGCTATAATTGTTGCTCACGAAAATGCACGGAAAAGGTTGGCCACAGATTATTTTTTTACTGCATTTAAGCAGGAGCAAAAGGCGATGAGCTACGAAGGATTACCAAAAATAACGTTTTCTCAATCGCTTAGCTTCAATATGAACGGGGAAACAGTCCAGGTGATCCATGTTAAAGATGCACATACTGATGGTGATGTCGCTATTTATTTCAAAGAGTCAAATGTGCTCCATACCGGGGACGCTTTTGTCAGGTATGGCTTACCCTTTATTGATGACCAGGGCGGAGGAACGATTGATGGTATGATAAACGGAGCCGAGCAAATGTTGAAAATGATTAATGATGAGACAAAGATCATTCCAGGGCATGGGCAGATCAGCAGCAAAAAAGACTTACAGGACTATAAAAACATGTTACAAACAGTAAGAAACAGGGTCGCTGATGGAATAAAAGCGGGCAAAACAATGGATCAAATTATCAATACGGATCCGGCTAAAGAATTCAAAACTGTCTTTGATAAAATATTCTTTGTTCAGTCTGTATACAACTCACTAAAGAAATGACCAGTCTTGAGAAGGCATCGAATAAAGGGACAGTGATCAATACTTTAACTATTGATAATTTTCTCCACTCCAATTATCAGCCTGACCGGACCTAGCAGGCCTGCTTCCAATAGGGGATCTGTTTTTTTAAAGTTATTCCATGCAGAAAATGTGATACGTTGTCCTGGTTTCGTTTTGTTATTTAGATACCAATCGGGGAATTCAACAATGAATCCATTTTCATCATAATTATTTTCTTTTGGAAGATGTTCATCGCCTATCATGCGGTTCGGCCATAGATTTGTAATGGATATCTCAAGTTTATTATTCCCTTTAATAAGCGTTTTTGTGATGTCCACTCTGTATGGCTCTTTCCATAAAATGCCCAGCATCTTTCCGTTTAATCTCACTTCGGCAACCACTTCCACCCTGCCCAGATCAAGCAACACCTTTTGCGGCGCGTTTTCTTCTGGAAATAGAAACGAAGTAAGATAAGTAGCCGTACCTGAAAAATGTCTTACAGCAAAATCGGGATGAAGATGTAACGATTGAAGTTCTTTTAACTGAATGGATGCTGGTGCCCCTGAGCCGGGAAGGAATTTGACCTGCCATGTATTTTCAATTTCAATCACTTTACAATTTTTTATATGTAGTTGTGTCGTTTTATGATTGCCCCTTAATAAATAATTGCCATTCTCCCATGCCATTGCATTCAAAACTTTACCGCTTCTTCGTTTAATCGTAATTGATGAAGGCAGGTCGGGCGGTGGTACCCCTTTTTTGACTAATTCCATTATAGCTTCATCACTTAGTGCCTCTTTATATAAATCAGGTTTTGTATGATTGCCTTCAAAATAAGCGGAGGTTAATTCATCAGTCGGTGCTGTATCAAGACCAGGATGAATTATTTTTCCAGAACCGTCATTCATGCCTGCGATGATACCATTGATTAGCAGCGATGGTTTGCCTTGCTGATACCTGACTGCGAGATGTGTCCATCCCTGCAATGATTGCGAACTTGCGATCAGCTGTCTTGCATCACGATTTGGTCCTTTTTCCCTTTCAAATACACGGACACCATTTTGTCCTGCTGCCAATCCACAAGCGGCATGCCCTTCTCCATGTAAAATTTCAGCTTCGGGAGGAAAAATAAGAACGCCTTTCGGATGATCAGAATAAGTATCAGGCTTGGCCCATAACGAAATTGTGAAATTATTGATCACTTTTTGATAACCTTCTTGCGTTGCTTCCGTAAAGGGTTTTGTTGAAATAATTTCTGAACCGTTTTGAAAAACAGATTTGTACGGCGGATGGATCATTCTGTTTCGAAAAATAATGAACACCGAACCTGAGGCTTCCAGCTCAACCGGAATAAAAATCCTATCGCCCCTGACCTCGTACAAAGCCACTTCAAATATCTCTCCTGTCTCTGCATTCCATATTTCAGGTTGCTTATTATAGAAACGAAAACTACATACTATAGTTTCTTTTCTGCGTAAATGATTACTAACAAAATAAATTTCAGACTCAGTGGTTTTCCGATGTATATAATGAATTGCAGCATCCTTGTTTTTTGCAGTGAATTCGAAATCGGGTATTATCTTATGTTTAGCGAGTATTTCCGTAAGAGGCTTGTTCCAATAAATCTTACCCTTACCATAAGATCGCTCTTTCACATTCAACCCATCGACGTCTCCCCATAATTCATTTACAAGATGGTCAACGCCGCCTACCGCAGCTCTGTCATCTAACCCAGGTGAACCTGATGGCTTTGACGTAACGATCAAATTCATACCAGCAAACACCAACTTTTTAAGTTTACTTACTACTTGTAATGATGTTGCTTTTACCGGCGCCATGATCATCACGCTGTAACTCATACCATCAGGCAATACAATTTTTTTATTGTCAATTTTTATCCGGTTCAATAAAACGTCAGGTCCAATCACATCGCCGGCGAGATATTTTGGAGTAGGCGGGTCTACATAATTAATGTCAGGAATTCCGGAACCTGGATCGTCCCCTTTGAAGTAACAGATATCGCATACAGGTAGTCCTTGCTGTAGTAAATACTGTGTCCGGGTAATATAGTTGATCCATTCCGTTGACTGATCTGTCCAGGTCGAGTTTCTATCGAAATGGGAGCCATAAGGTCCCATTGTCATTCCTGGCAAACCGCTTGTGTTTGGTTGATGTACGAAGACACTAAACACCAATCGATTAATACCCATGGAATAAATATGATCACCCTGACTTTTTAAAGCGTATGGATATTCAGTCCAACGGGAAGTTGAAGGCATACCCGTGAAAGCTTCTGCTGCAGCTATTTTTGTTCCATAACCATGCGCAATCGAAACGGCCTGTTTACAAACGTTCAGGGTACCAGGGACGTAACGTGTCCAAAATTCTGCCATCGGTAAATCCGCATACTGACCCACCTGCAGACTGTCAAATACTCCATCGCCGTTTGGTTGGGCAAGTAATGCCAATTTATATTCTTTACACCGCTGCTTAAACTCTCCGTAATAATTTTGTGCTACCAGATCAGCATGTGTCTTCCTTATATCCCATAGAAATTTCTCAGTGTGTTCTGTACTCTTTACAATACGGCCTGTTAATGCCGGAAGCCATGGAATGATGTCATACTTTCTTCTTTGCTTAAAATCTGAAGCGAAACTTAATGTCCAGTTTTGCTTACCAATCTCCCAGCTATCAATCAGAACACCTTTAAATGGGTTCGTAATAAATAGTTTAAGCTTACCAAATAACTTATCAAGAAAAGTTTTGAAATAAAAATTAACCGCTTCTTTATTGAATTTATCAATCTCTAAACCAAAAGCTGAACCCGGCGCCGCTGCTGTTTTTGAGCCAGTACATGTATGACCAATGCGAAGAATCGTCCAATTTCCTGCATCCGCATTCCAAATCACTCTGCCATCTGGCTGGAGTTTATCAGTTATATTGATCACTTTTGATGGATCAATGATCAGTTCGTTTTCGATTTCCTGGTTATCAGGTATAATTTCATGATCTGTGAAATTTATTTTGGCAGGCCAACCAGTTAATCTTGGACCAGTATGCAATTCAACGCCAGCTACCGCGGCATACTGTTTTGTTGATAACCGGAAATATTTTGCTTTGACGGCGGGAAAACTTTTTGCACCAGGCGCATCCATAAATCGCAGCAAGGGCATGTTGATGATACAGGTAGTTTGATAGTGAATTCCATCATCAGAACTTTCCAAAAGAAATGCTGCCGGATCATCATAATTTCCTTCATATATAATATTAGAAGACGGCGCTTTTTGTCTTAATATAGTAATTGCTCTTGCTTCGAAAGCCTCGGCAAACTCGAATAGCAAACTTGCAGCTGCAGCATTTGTACCACGCAATTCTATTATTGATCCAGTATCACTGTCCAGCAAAATATCTTTGCTGATCTCTTTTTCATTGTAGAGAATTCGTACAACTTTATCCTTCATCAATGCTTTTTCGACTACCAGGGAAGGATAAGCTATTACAAAAGCATCCCGATAGTAATTTAATTTTTTTTGAGGTTGCGGAAGTTGAATATCAATTGCACCATCACTGGCCGTTAACACTTCTGACCACACCAATTGTTGCATACTCATTTCGGGCAAAACCCATGGACCACCTGTACTTGAAAAACCCGGAGAGTTGTGAAGAAATAACTCCAATCCTAATCGCTTTGCTTCTGCCATTGCATGGAGCACCATTTCATCCCAGTCACTACTTCCATAATTGATTGGTCCTTCCGGAATTCCTGTTCCTGTATTAAAAATAAAGGCGCCAGCCAGTCCCATTTTTTTCATAGCCTGAAGATCAAGTGTAATCCCATTTTTAGTGATATGGCCGTTCATCCACATCCAAAATGCTTGTGGCCTGGCAGAAGCCGGTGGATTCAAAAAACCTTTGCCCAAATCATCAGGAGTCAAGTCAAAAAAATTGTCGCCGCCAGAAGAAAGACCGGATAGTACAATTAAGCCCGTGGATGATAGGAATGTGTTTTTAAGTAAGGCTCGCCGGTCCAGCATTATTGTTGAAGTAATTAAACCTCTAAGTTAACGTCTCATATTTTCCCGCAAGCGATTGCATAAACTTTAATTGAGTTGATTTCTATAATTTCAGTTATAAATAGGGCTGTAATTCATGTTTGAAAAGATCCTTAAAGAATTTGGACTTGGTTTAAATGCAACAGTTAAACCATTTGGAAGCGGTTTAATTAATAATACATGGCTTATTTCTGATCAAGGAAAAGATCACATACTGCAGCGTATCAATCAAAATGTATTCAAAAAACCCCTGGATATAGCCAACAATATCCGGTTGATCTGTAGATATTTTAAAGATCAATACCCGAACTACTTGTTTGTTTGTCCCTGCAAAACTATTGCAGGTGATGACATGCCCTATATAAATCAAGAAGGTTATTTCCGCCTTTTTCCTTTTATTAAAAATTCTTATACTGCCGATGTAGTCAATTCTCCGCTACAGGCTTTCGAGGCAGCAAAACAGTTTGGTCGCTTTACAAATTTGTTATCAAAGTTCCCCACCGCGAGCCTAAAAATAACATTGCCGGATTTCCATAATCTTCCCTTAAGATATTCACAATTTGAAAAAGCACTAAAGCAAGGCAATAAAGAAAGAATAAGAGAAGCGACCGAGACCATTCAATTTTTGAAACGGCAACATGAAATCGTAGCAATAAGCGTGCAGATCCGCAACAATCCGGATTTCAAAACAAGGGTGACCCATCACGACAGTAAAATAAGCAATGTTCTTTTTGATATTAATAACCACGGACTTTGTGTAATTGACCTTGATACCGTAATGCCGGGTTATTTTATCAGCGATTTTGGCGATATGATGCGAACGTATCTTTCTCCCGTAAGCGAAGAGGAAAAGTCTTTTGACAGGATCGAAATAAGAGAAGAATATTTTAAAGCTATCGCGGACGGCTATCTCAGTGAAATGGGAAACGAATTGACCTCAATCGAAAAAGAGCATTTGGTGTATGCAGGGAAATTTATGACTTATATGCAGTCGCTTCGCTTTATAACAGACTATCTCAACAATGACATTTATTATGGCGCCAAATATGAAGGACATAATTTTTTACGGGCAAATAACCAAATAGTGTTGCTGAAAAGAATTATTGAAAAAGAACAACAATTAAGAGAGGCGATTGAAATTTAAACAAAAAGTAAACTGCAACCACGAAGATCACTCCCATCCATTCTTCCCAATACTTCAAAGCTATCATCGGGATATAGTTTGCCGACATCATCAGTCGCGATGAAAGAACAGCTGTAAACATTTGCAAGGTCAATGACATTGATCGCACCCGTGAGTGGTTTGGTTTCATTATGCTGACCGCTGTAGAGTGATCGCTGAACCGTCAATGGATCCTCGTCATCTCTTATCAACACTTTCATCCATTTTGGGCAGCGAAATTTTCCCTCTTTTTCAGCATATGCCTGCGAAAGCAGTTCAGTCATCCCATATTCTGAATGAATTTCCTTCTTTTCAAATGCCTTCTCTAGCTGCTCATGCACCTCAACTCTCGTTAATTCTTTCCTCCTGCCTTTCATCCCTCCAGTTTCCATTATTGTTGTACGTGACAGGTTCATAGGAAACTTTTCAGCAAAATCAAGCAACGCATAAGTAACCCCTACTAGTAAGGTTTTTTGTTTGCCTTTTTCAAGTGAGATCAGTGTTTGTTTCAACTTATCAAGATCATCTAGATAAAACCCGCTCAGCGGATGCTGGCTTTTCGTTATTAAGTTATCAACCATATAGACTAATGATGAATTGCCTCTACCAAGATACGAGGGCAATAATCCCAGGATACACCACTCAGTGATCCTACCATAAACATTTTCAAAAGCTTTAGTAAAACTTTCCTTATAAACAGAAACATCTTTTACATGATGACGGCTTTTTATCGATTGGGTGGTTCCGCTGCTCTCAAATATTTCCTCTGCGTTAAACTTTCCGGTTTTTATCGTGTCTGTCTTAAAAAAGCTTATGGGGAGGAAAGGGATTTTTTCAATTTTGTGAATAGCATCAGGTTGAATTCCGAGGGCGTCCACGTAAGACCTGTAAACCGTGTTTTCTTCATATTGAAAATGAAAAATGGATAAAGCAAGCTGCTCGAAGCTGTTTTTTTGTACTAAAAATATTTTATCGTGCCATTCACAGTTCATGGCAGGCAGTTATCAGTTTTAATCTTAAATTTGTTTACAATACATTCACAATATGAAAAGCAGGATAATGGTTGCCGTAATTGTTGCTTTTGCAATAATTTCCTGCGGCAAAGATAAGTTTCAGAGCGTACCTCAATTGAAGTTAAAGTCAAGAAACACTGATGTTGTTCCGATCAACGGCACATTAGTGCTAAGTATTGAATATACAGATAAGGAAGGTGATGTGAGCGATTCTGTTTTCATCGTGCGGCAAAGATTAAATTTAAAGGGTCCTGTCCAACTGGCTGCCAGTCCATATAACATTCCCGATTTCCCAAAAACAGATCAGGGTGAATTTGAAATAAGTCTTGCCTACCAGTTGGGGCTTGTTTTTGGCTTACCTCCGATACGGGTGCCCGGAAGTAACCCTATAAGAAATGAAATCGATACCTTACGATTGAAAATTGTTGCAAAGGATAATGAGGGAAATAAAAGTGATACGCTGATCGTCGATAATGTTTACGTAACCCGTTGACAGGTTGAATAGTTTTTTCAAAAAGATTTTTGATTTTTTTTTATTCACCAGCTTGTTTGTTTCAGGTTGTGCGGTAGTGATGGTGTATCAGACCTATGCACTTATACTCAACACACCTCTTAACATTCATTTTGCGGCCTTTGTTTTTTTCTCCACTGTATGCAGCTATAATTTTCATTGGGCATTAACCCCGACTTCGAGTGCCCCCTCTCAACGTTTGCAATGGGATGAAAAACACAAACGGCATCATTTGTTATTATCGGTCATCGGTCTTACCGGCGCGGTCATCTTCTTCTTTTATTTTAAAGAAAAATGGTTTTATATACTACCATCGGCTGTCCTTACTTTTTTATACTCAGCTCCAAAAATTCCTTATCCTTTCTTTCAACTATTAAAAAAAATAGCAATTGGTAAAACTATTTTCCTGGCGGCAATATGGACCTATGTGACTGCTGCATTACCCGTTTTAATAGAAGGCTCATTTTCAGAAAAAGCAATTTTATTTTGCATTGGCCAGTTCTTTTTTATCTATGCAATTTGTATCCTGTTTGACTTTCGTGACAAGGAAGATGACAAGGCGGACGGCATCCGCAGTATGATAACCTATTTTAATGACCAGGGAGTCAAGGCCCTGTTCCTTATTTCAATTACTGTTTTTATAATTCTTAGTATATTATTGCAAAGAGCGGGAGTCGCATGGCCGAATATCCTTTTACTTATTTTTCCTTCACTCCTGTTGATTGGTTTGTTTAACCACTCGAAAAGAAATTTTTCGGATTACTTGTATTATTTTGTATTGGATGGGTTGATGATGTTATCTGGTTTGTTATTGTGGATAATGAACCGGTTTTAATTACTTTTGATCCTTTATATTAATACTATGGCAAAAACGTCTACTAAAAGGAAAAGACCTCTTCTTACCGACTCCTCTTTTTCCTTTTTTAAAAACTATATCAATAACGCCTCACCTGTTGGTTTTGAGACCAGTGGGCAAAAATTGTGGCTCGCATATATCAAACCGTTCGTTGACACAAACTTCACCGATCCTTATGGTACAGCGGTTGGCGTTGTGAACCCCAATGCATCATTCAAAGTAGTGATCGAGGCACATGCTGATGAAATAAGCTGGTTTGTGAATTATATAAATCCCGAAGGTCTTTTATATTTAAAAAGAAACGGTGGTGTGGATGTGCAGATCGCCCCGGCTCAACGGGTGATCATTCATGGCAAAAAAGGCCCGGTAAAAGCTGTTTTTGGCTGGCCGGCTATTCACACAAGATTGAATAATCCTGATCACAAAGAGCCGCAACCCAAACTTGATAATGTTTTCCT
>JAICGN010000019.1 GCA_025923075.1 Chitinophagaceae bacterium | reverse complement strand
TACAACAACATGATCCATTGCAGCTACTGCGGACCACGTTGATTTTACCAATTCAATTTGCCTTTGTATCATAATAAAGTTTTTGGTTAATGATTATTGGCTTTGCTTTGTAAAATTGATATTGAAGTCAGCAATTATAAAATCTATCCCAGCGAAGCGTAGTAATATTCGATTGAAGCGTTCTCCAGAACTGTTGAGGTGACGATGATGTAGTACACCTGGGTAACTGGTGGCAATTGAAATTAGCGCTCAAACCATTTTTTAAACCCAGGTGCTTTCTCCCGACTGATATCCTGCTCCATCTTCAATGGAGCTTTTAGTGTAAGAGTGAGTTTCTGATTTTCATGTGGTTTTACACTTTGGATGGAATCGATATGAACAATAGCCTGGCGGTTGGCCCGGTAAAATATTTTAGGATCCAGTAAATCTTCAATTTCTTCCAATGTTACATAATCAACAATATATTTTTCTCCGGAAAATGTAAAAATATAATTCAGATTTTCCCTGACAAAGCAAGAAATATCTTTAGTAAGTATGGGTATCCAGTTGTTTCTCACACTCACTACAAATTTTTCTTTGTATAGCTGTTTCCCGTTTGCTGGTTGCTGAAGTACTTGCATTAGCTCCTGCAAGTTTGTCGGTAATTTTGTTTTTTGCTCATGAAGGTTTCTGCATTTGTCAATCGCTTTTTTGAGATCATCTATATCCACAGGCTTTAATAAATAGTCTATGCCATTTACTTTAAAAGCCCGAATGGCATACTCGTCATAAGCAGTTGTGAAAATCACCGGGCATTTCAATTCAAATCTTTCAAATATCTCGAAACTGACTCCGTCACTCAATTGAATATCTGCAAATATTAAATCAGGCTCGGCATTCTCCATAAACCATTTTCGAGCTGTTTTCAAGCTTGGCAATACTTCCAAAATGTCAACGTCCGGTGCTATTGAAACAATTTTGCTTTTCAGCTCTCTTGCAATGAGGCTTTCGTCCTCGATAATTAATGCCTTCATAACAGAGGAATTTTAACTGTGAAAAAATTATTGCTTTCATCGATCTCCACAGGTCGGTTGCTTAAATAGCGATACAGGGATTCCATACTAACCAGCCCATGTTTGTTGCTTGTTTCAACAAATTTCTTTTTTTGCAGGTTGTTCTGTACCACTACATAATCATTTTTTATAAAAATATCTACTTGCAATGGACTGTCTTCGTCAATAATATTATGCTTGATCGCATTCTCGATCATGTTCTGCAATGCAACAGGGACTATCTTGCGATGATAAAATTCCTCAGGTATACTCATATTTACAATAAATCCTTTTTCAAATCTTGTCGTCTGTAGTTTCACATAATTCTCTGCAAATTTTATTTCATCGATCAAGGGTACTGTTTCATTATCCCGGCTTTTCAAAACATACCTGTATGTTTTACTCAGGCTGTCCAAAAATACACTGGCTGCTTTTGGTTCGGTCTCGATCAAACTATTCAATGAGGTGAGAGAATTGAAAAGAAAATGCGGGTTTAGCTGTTGCTTTAAGCTTTCATACATCACCAGCGTTTTTTCCTTTTCAAGAAGCTGTGCTTTATTTGTCAATGCATGCAATTGTCTTTGTTTATTAATACGAAAACGGTAAAAAAGAAGTAATAAGACTGAAACAATAACAATAATCAAAGTATAAAACCATGCTGATTTGAAAAAAGCTGTCCTTATTTTAATCTTCATTGTTGTTTCAGGAGATTGCCACGCTCCATTCTTTGCCCTGGCAATGAGATGAAAAGTATACTTACCGGCAGGCAGCTTATTATAAATAGCCTGGTTGCTGACACCTGTTGTTACCCAATTTTCATCAATGCCTTCCAGCTTGTATTCAAATGAATATGGAAAAGTTTCATTATCGGTAAGCATCCCAAATTTTATTGACAGAAATTTTTCTTCGGGATCCAATAGAACTGAATTGTTTGAGTCTATGAACTTTTCCTTACCGGCTATATTTATAGAACCGATGAAGGGCTTAATAATATTAGGCCTAACGCTGAGCCGCTCCGGGTAAAATTCTACAAGATCATTCTGTACGCTTGCAAGGATGTTGCCGTTGGACAACCGTGTTAGTCCATTATCATAGGTAAGATTAGCTTCGCTAAGAGGCAAAGTAAAATTGTAAAAGCTGCCTAGTGATGGCGTAAACACTGAAAACTTATTGTATGCAACACACCAGACATTGCCAAAGTCATCAGGAACAGCCACATCGATAATATTATGTATTAAACCATCCGCCTCCGTCCAGTATTTTGTTGAACGATTTGAGGGATCTACAGAATAAAGGCCAATCCCCCTGTTTGCCAACCAAAATTTCCCTTTTTTGTCAGCAGCAATGGAAGTGAAATAACCATTCATTTCTTCGTCCTTATTTGTAATCGTGTATATCGGAATTATTTCATTTTTCTCATCCAGATACCCGAGCCAACCGATAGCCATCGAAAACCATATCTTATTATCCTTTGCAATAAGAAATTCACCAATCCCATGTGGCTGACCATCTTTTAACTTCTCATAAGGATATTTTATTCTGTCAACTTTATCTTTGAAGCTATCATATTTAATGATCTCTTTACCATCAGATAAATAATAAATACCATTTTGTTCAACCATACCCCTGATCACAAAATCAGCATCTATTGATCGGGAAAGAGTAAAGGGTATAATCTTGTGAGTGGTCGCTTCAATTTGCCAGGCACCTGTATGCGTGCATAATACAGGCTTGTTGTTTATAAACCGAATTTTAAAAACGGGTGCAGGCAAAGCACCGCGGATATCTTTTTCTGCCAATTGAAAATCATAAACATCATGCTTCCCGCTTTCAGGGAAATAATGAATTGCAAATAATGTGTTTCTTGTCACCAACCACCAACTTTTATCAGTTGGATCTTCTACCATCAACCGGATTGAATTGCCTTTCAGGAAAGGAAGTTTTTCTTCCATCCTGTAAATCTTGTACAAAGATTTTGAAGCGTTGCATTTTGAAATGCCCGATAATGTACCAAGCCATAAAGTACCATCCTTATCTTCAGCAGCACACCAGAAAAAATCCCCCGCAATAGATAGAGGATCGTTCTTATCATTTTTAAGTCTTGTAATGTTGTTCGTATGCAGATCTACTACAGCAATTTCGGCACTCCAGCTGCTAAACCAAAGCCGGTGTTCGCTGTCTTCAAATAAGGTGGCACCGATAGCATCGGGCATTGCAGCCGCCATATCAATTCGCCTTGTAATTGTTCGGGTGGCTGGATCAAAACCAAATATTTGCTTAGCATTGTTATCAAAAAACCAAAATTGCCCAGAGGCAGATTTGTATAATGCAGCGACACGTCTTCCGGTAAAAAGAGTATCCCTATGATTTTTGAAATTTAGAACCTGTCTTGTTTTAAAGTTATAAAAATGTATACCCCTTCGGGTGGCCAGCCAAAGCCCATCGCCAGACGGGTCTTCAATTATCCCGTTTTTTCTTACTTCATAATAATACAAGGAATCACTGCTTGGAGCCAAAGGTTCATTTTCCTCAAAAACATCTTTTGATGAGTTAAACTTTAAAACAGTCCAGATCCCTGTTGCCCAAATATTGCCTCTACTATCACACATGATATTGTACACAGCCCTGGCAATATTTGAAGTGGAAGGCGCCAATCTACTGTTAGGTGATAAATAATTTTTAAAAACGTTGGTCTCAGGATTGTAACAAAATATTCCATTATCTGTAGCCCCCCATATATTTCTCTGCTTGTCTTCACATAAAGAATGTATAACATTATTGATAATGGAATTCGCCTGTTTTTTCTTTTTGAAAATATAAAAATGAGATCCGTCAAAGCGGTTTAATCCGTCGACTGTGCCGACCCATAAAATACCACGACTATCTTTTAAAAAACAATTTATAGAATTGTTACTTAAACCATCTTTTTCCTTCAGATGATGAAAGATAAAGGGACTACCCTGACCTGGGGCTGAGGTTACCGATAGGAATAAGCAGGCAAAGAGAAGGTTACGCACCATTCCTCCAAAGTAAAAACAAAACCCCGACGGGCAAAATAAGTTAGAGCTGCCGGGGTGCTTTTAAAATAAAACGTGGCAAAATTCGAATGAAACGTATTGCCGAACCTTATTGAAATGAATAGTTGGTAACTCGTTTTGTATTCTGTGGTATAAAATCAGTTGTGATCATCATCAGTATATCTTGCCAGTCTGCCCTGCCGTTACGTGCCATGTTCTCGCTTTCACTGCCATTTCCATTATAGCTATAGCTTATCTGGCCAACTTTCTTTGTAACAATTGCAGGTGGTTTGGAAGCGGGTACAGGTGTTAGATTATTCTCTCTGTTGCAGCTTGCCAGTCCAATTACAATAGTTAATCCCATTGCAATTACAATAATTGATCCTATTGCTATTCTTATGGCCCTGATTACCTTGAGCATTAAATCGATCTTGTTCATAATTTTAGTTTTGATTTGCAGTGCAAAAATGATATCTAAAGAAGGTGGAATAAAATTTATCAGATCGAACAGTATTTTTTTTGAAGTGAAGTGAAGATTTTTTAAAACAAATCCCGGTTGCCCGGGATTTGTTTAGACATTATTTTCAGGATATTATGCAGTCTTTATTGAACACTTGTATCAAGAGTAGTTCCGTATAAAGCCTTCACATCAGTTGCTGTTAAAGTACGGCTGTAAAAACGGAGGTCATCTACCGACCCTTGCCAATTATAAGGAATGTCAGCTTGCGCACCGACAAAATACGTGATCTTGGATGGAGTAATGATCGCTGGATAATTAACAGTGGTTTTCAGATTTCCATCAGTATAAATTTTTATCGTGGTACCATCTGAAGTGATCACAACATGATGCCAGTTATTATCTAATACCTGGAGGCCAGTTGTTCCGCCATTCGTAGACGAACCATCATCAACTATCGTAGCAAATATTTCGTTGTTAACCTGGACAACATTGGGACCTCTAAGACCATATACCACACCGATAAGTGAATTGACAGGATTAGAATACTTTACCCAAACAGAGATTGAAGTATTCGTTTGTTGGGGAACATTATCTATAGAAAGATGATAACTTCCGGTAAAAGAAATAGCACTGTTGGGTTTGCCTTTTCTGTCGGTATCAAAAGAAACAGACTTAGCAGATGAGATGGCATTAGGAAGTTTTTGGGACTGGTCTTTTAACGTACGGTCAAAAGTATACCACCCTTCAAGCTTAACTGATAATGGATCAATAGCTGGTCTGTTAGGCGCAACCATTTCTTCGCTGTTGGTTTGCTCATTTGTTGGCATGTCTAATTTTCCCTTGCTGCAAGAAAAGAGAATCATTGAAACTGTTACTACGCTGAGAATTAAAATTTGCTTTTTCATTGTTTAATTTTTATTTGTTTTTATTTTCTGTTTCGGACACAAAAATGATATCCAGGAACGGCAAAAGAAAATTTATGAAGACGAGTGGTGGCCAGTTTTAAATGAAGCGTGCAACTATAGAAATGAAAAGTCCCGGCAATTTGTCGGGACTTACTTTTTGGAAATAGAAAATCTTTTAGGATGCTTTCTTTTGTTCATAACCCGCCGCATTTATCATCGCAGCAGATAAAATACTGTAACATGTTGTCCATGCCTCTTCCACATCTTTTGTCCAATCATTTCCCAAACCTTGTTTCAATGTCCAAAGCAATGCTTTGCCAACAAGTTTATAGTGACCCGGACGGACACCATAGCCTGTATGCCTCTGCGCCATAGCAGTAATATCATCTTTTAACTCATCCATTCTTTCAAGGCGGGCTACGATCATGCTTAACATATCTATAAGCTTGCGGTATTGTTGCTCCATACTTTTGGGAAACATGCGGCGAAGAGAAGGGTTATCATTAAATAACTTGCTGTAAAAAGTATCACCAACCAAGGCAGGATCAATTCCCCGAAAGACCTTCCAGGTTTTTTTCACCAATCCAATTTGCATCTCTGTCATAACCAGGAATTTTAAGTAAATAAAGCTACTATTACAAATCTCAGCGCTTTTCCCGCAGCCAACAAAAATTTACTAATGAACCGTAGATAATTTCAATTAAACCGTATTAAATAACCAAAATGCCCTGCAAAAGCAGGGCATTCAGTAAGCTAAGAGAAAGTGAGCTATGATGGAAAAAATAAGGAGTCAATTATTGGAAAACCCGCTAAGCAACACACTATTCAGGTGAAAAGGATTGTAATGGATATGCACTTTATCCCCTGAATGAAGGACGGTACCATCCTTTAATAACGTACGTACCTTCCGATAGACAATTTTCCCATTTATACGCAACCGTGTAAGTATACATAACTGCACATAATCTTTTAATGGATGGCCTTCCTCTTTTACTTCAACCACTTTTGTTCTGAAACCCACACTTTTTTTTGCAAGCAGTTGCTGGTATTCTAATTTTTGTTGGGCTCTCAATCGAGTGAAGCCTTTTATTAAATTGAGTATTACCTGGAACATTTTGTTATTGTTTTATTTGTCAATTTCTATGTCAATATTAACACTCTGGAGAGGCGATTACCAATTTAAACTAGCCAAGGGTGCTCTTTATTTAATGAACGGTGTATAATTTCAGTTTAAGCGGGGGTTCGGGTGTCATCTTCATTATGAAAACCTTGATTGAACATGATATCAAAACAGCGGGTTGCGGCGACCTATCAATATTCTTTACGATAGAAATCATCCTTACGATCATGTATTAATTAAAATTCCAGGATTTGAAACATAAGAGGTAATTGAAAATGGAGAGAACTATTTAGTCAATCTAAAGAAACCTGCATGTACAAAAGCCTGATATTATTCTGCGATGGATGCCGCTTATCAAACGGCAAAGCCGCCCTGCATTAGCAAAGCGGCTTTTAAAGAAATTACGGCGTATTATAAATTATAGGTTAAACAATGCCTGAACTTCAGTAGCAGAGATCACCCGCTTGTAAATACGTAAGTCATCCAAACTACCTTTCCAATATTTAACGCCTGCATTATAGCAATACCCAATAGTATATTCGCTTAGAGTCTCTGGGTCTACGGTAGATGTCTGAATACCACTTGAGCCCACAAGTTTTCCGTCAATGTAGAATTTATATGTGTTTATATCGCGGGTTGCTGTCATGTGATGCCAGGAGTTAGACAGTGGCTTTGACATAATATATCCTGGTGTAGTAAAGTTCCAGTAACCTCCCTGGAATCTATTATTGTCGAAGTGTGTGAACGAAAAACGACGTGAACCTTCTACAAAGCTTATAGCAGCGTTTGTTATTGTCATATCGTATTTCATCCAGAATGATACTGACATGTTAGGTTCCAGAGGAACATCAGTCATGATCACACCATATTTTTCATTGAATGTTATAGCACTGTTTCTAACTCCTTTTCTGTCGACTCCATAAACTGGCTTCCCGTTTTCTGGAGTACCAGGCTTAATTTGCCCAGTCGTGTCATTCAGGTTGCCCTGAAATTCAAATCGTCCCAACAAACCCATTTCTAAAGACGTACCAAAAACTCCACCGCCGCCGCCGCGGGCCCCGGCAATTTCTTCCTGTTGATTTGTTTGTGGTGCTTCAATCTTTTCCTTACTGCAGGAAGTAAATACGATTGTTGTAAATGTTGCGAAAATCAAAAGTTGCTTTTTCATTAGTTAATTTTTAATAGTTGATAATTTTTTTTTTAATAATTTATTTACGATGTAAAAATGCAACCGACAACAAGAAAATAAAAAATTATACTCCTGACACGATTGCCTTATCAAATGAATCGTGGTCGAATCAAAACGAAGTGTAGCGAATGTTATCGATACCCTGCATGTTTTCTGTGTATATAAATAAAAAGCCGCCTTGCTTTAGCAAAACGGCTTATAAAATATGCTACCGCTGACATTTCAAATTCACCAGGCATTGTTGAGGTGCCATTTGATCCTAAGAATAAATTTTGAAAAGCTTATTCACGGTCAGGGTAAACAAGTTCTTCTTTTCAATACTTTTTGATTTTCTATTATTCATCTACTACGCTTTATCTTACCTCGTCTACAAACATTGAATGGTAATAGGCAGAGGAAACACCCTGGATAAAACAGTTCACTACAATTTAAACACCGTTTAATAAATATGAGACACCTTTCAGGATGAAAAATTTACATTCGCATGATTCGTGATCTATTTTACACCCGAAATAAAAATCGATCAACTAAAACTTCAAATTATGATGCAACCAGAAAAACTTGAGAGCACCGTCGTAAAGGATCTACTGATAATAGCAGGGGCCGCTATTGTGATATTTGTCACCTTTAGCTTTATCTGATTACTGGGATCTTAAAAATAACAGCCCTGTATTTGCGCCTATTTCTTTAGACTACTCACAACTTATGAAATAGAGGACGGTTTAGGAAGGCTGCATCATTGGTGCGGCTTTTTCTTTTATTATTATTGATTTACTTAAAATTAAATCATTTTAGGGCAGTCATCACTTCATCCTTTCTTCTGCGACTTACTTCTACCCTGCTGTTGTCTTTTAACACAGCAAATCCATCATGATCGATAAAAGAAATGAATTTCTTATTCACGAGGTGGCTTTTATGTGTACGAATAAAATTGTGCGGTGATAAAAGTGTATCATACTCCCCCAGCGTTTTTGAAATAAGGTAAGTGCGGCCTTTCTCCATAAAGAATTTAGTGTAATTGCCAACCGCTTCACAACGGATGATCTCATGAGGCATTAAGAAATGCACTCCTTCCTTTGTAGGCAATGCTAAACGGAACTCTTCTGGTGAGGGAGCCTGGATATTATGCATTATATTTTTCAGGAGATCGAATTGTTGTCGATAATCTTCCTGCGTTTCCAGGAAACGATGAACAGATGATTGCAGTTCTTCCGAATCGATCGGCTTCAGTAGATAATCAAATGCGCTGAAACGAATTGCCTGGATTGCATATTCATTATAGGCTGTTGTGAAGATTATTTTGAAATTTTTATTCGGGAGCTTTTCCAGTAACTGGAACCCGTCCAAATGCGGCATTTGTATATCTAAAAAAATTAGGCCTGGCTGACAGGCATGTATCATTTCAGCAGCTCTCCTGGAATCGTTGCACACAAATACCTGTTTTATTTCAGGAACCATTTTTTCTATCATCAGCCGTAGGGCATCTGTGGCCCGTTCCTCATCATCGATCAATAGTACTTTCAGCATGGTTAGTTATTTTGAATTGGAAAAATTATTTCCACACGGGTACCGCTTGCTTTTCCGGTTTCATCTTTCAGATCAATAATTTGAAGTGAACCTTTACAGGGACCACCATTGTTCATTGCCCCCAGCCTCTCAGTTGATACTTGTATTCCTTTGCTCGTATGCTTTTTCCCCTGGCCGGTCGCCAATTTTGCTTCCCTTGACCTTTCTCTTCCTATCCCATTATCCTGAATCAAACAATGGAGGCAATCGCCGCACTCAGAAAACTTTACCTGCAAGAGCCGCTCACCTTCTTTATGCATAAGTCCATGCCAGATTGCATTCTCAACAAATGGCTGGATCAATAGAGTAGGCAACTTGATCTCATCCGTATCAATATTCTCTTCGTAATCAATGTGATAGGTAAACGATCCTTTAAAACGAATGGATTCAAGCTCTATATAAAGATTTAATATTTCCAATTCCTCTTTAAGTGTTACAAACTCCTTATCGCTATGGACTAAAATTGTACGTAGCAATTTTGAGAACTTAGAAAGATATTTAGTAGCCACCATTTCTTCGTTGGCCAATATCATTTGCTGAATTGAATTCAATGCGTTAAAAAGAAAATGAGGATTCATTTGCAGCCGCAAACTCTGTAACCTGGTTTCGGTAGCTTTTTGTTTGTTCTGCAATGCTTCGATCCGGGCCTGTTGCTTTTCTTCTTCTGCACGAATACGTTTAAGCTGGTTAGCGCACAGCACAGCAATGGCTGAAAGCATTGTCAGGTGTTTGGTAGTAAAGAAATTTTTCTCGTGGTGTTCAGTGTTGATAGCTCCCAGCACTTCATTGTCATGCACAAGGGGAACACAGAGTTCGCTCAGTGCTATATCCTCATCTGCACTAAAATAGCGTCCATCTTTTGAAGTATCGTTAACCAATACGCTTTGCCCGCCTTCCACGGCCGCGCCGACAATACCTTTTCCACGGGGTATGTGGTAGGCAGCTTTATCTATTATCGTTTCCATCGAGCCTTTGGAACCATAACCGGCTTTTTGAATTAACATGGTTTTATCCTCATTCCATAAATAGATCATGCAATCTTCAAACCCAAGTTTACCGATCAGATTTCTCGCTACATCCCAAAGCAGTTCGTCTGTTTTGTAACGACTATGTATTTGGGAGGCGAAATAATTTATCACAAGCTGTGCCTCCAATTCTTCCTGTTCTGCTTTTGCCCTCTTAATCTGCGTGGCGCTCAAAACAGCTACAGTCGATAAAATACTGAGATGCTTTTTTGTAAAGAAATTCTTCCTGGAATGTTCGCTGTCTATCACCCCAATCACTTTGTTGTCTATAATTAGCGGTACCGCTAGCTCTGAAAACCGCCGGGCATCATCAGCAATATATCTCTTGTCAAGTTCGGTATTAGCAATTAACTCCGGTTTGCCGGTTCGCGCCACGCTCCCCACAATGCCCTGACCGAGCGGTATTTCAATAGGTTGGTTAATTGTAAGATCTTTAGCCAGTTTGGGACCCCATGCCGCCTTCTGCACCAAAACATTTCTTCCTTCATCCAGCAGGTAAATGACGCAATCTTCGAAATTCAATTTACTAATACAGTTTTTAGCCACATCCCAGAGGATATCTTCCATTTTGAAATGACGGTTTATTTGCGAAGCAAAATAATTTATCACCACTTCATTTTCCAGCTCTTCTCTTTGCTTTAGCTGCTTGCGTTGATAATATTTAATTACATACCAGAGTAACATAGAAGCTACGACTACTGCAACTATCTTGAACCACCAGGTCTGGTAGAACGGGTCTGCAATACTGATGGTAACCTCATTGTCGGCATCCTGCCAGGTTTTATTATCGTTGCTGACCCTGACTTTAAAAACATACGTCCCCGGCGGCAATGAATTATAACGCACGGAATTTTGATCGGCTGCTTTGATCCACTCTTTGTCAAGGTCAACCAACTTATACTCATAGTAAGTCCTGATATGCGGACTGAAATCAACTGTACTAAAATGAAACGTAACCTGGTTGTTTGCTGCAGCCAGCCTGAATTGATCGTTACCCGTGATGTTGGAAACCAGGTTCTTAGATTCAATCTTATTGACCAGGACATTCAGTGAAGTTCTTCTGTTATATAAAGAATCAGGATGAAAATATTGTATCCCTTTTGGCGTGCCGAATATAAATTCGCCATTGGATGTTTTAAAATAAGATCCAACCCTGAAACCGTAAATGCTTAAACCCTGTCGTCCATCAAAAACTCTTAAGCTTGAATCAGATGGATTGTAACATGCCAGGCCAATATCATTCCCGATCCACATGCGGTTGTATTTATCTAATAACAATCCTTCGGCCCTGCTGATCAATAAGCCGTCATTTAAAGTCAGTCTCTTTTCTCTTCCATCCTTATAAAAGATCCTTAACCCCTGTCCATTGCCCACATAAAGTGTACCGGCACTATCGGTATTAATATCGTAAATGCCTTCGGCTTTGTATTTACTGTAACCAGTATGCTCGGTTAATTGTTTTGTATTTAAATCATATTGATAAAGACCTTGATCAGAAGCTGCGATCCACAAATAATTTTTATCAAACAAAAGAGGCGATATGGGCAGTGAATCCATTCGCCTCAGCGCCGTGTGTTCGAAGTTATCGATCTTAAAAGTTTTTGGATCAATCCTGCTAATACCATTACGGCCACATGTCCAAATATAACCATCGGGACCACGGTATACCCGGCGAACGGACTGTTGTTTTAAGCTTGCCCTATTATCTTTTTCATTACGTAAATGCTTTACTAGTTTTTTATTCCTGTCAATTATTACAAGCCCATCATTAAATGTTGCTGCCCAAATATTATCATTATTATCTATCGCGATGGATGTGATTTCTTTACCTTTAAAAACGGGTTTACCGTTATCTCCGTTAAAATCAATAAATACCGAGGAATTGGTGCTTCTTTTCCATTCGAGCAAACCTGTAAATGTGCCGATATAATAGGTGTCATTGTCTTTGGTGGCAATTCCAGCAATAGTGCCGTCATATCCATTGCCACGACTGTCTACAAAAACATTTTGATTGCCGATAACATCATGTGTATTGAAATAACTAAGGCCATTGACCTGGCAGGTGATAAACACCCAACCTTTCAGCCCTAATGTAACGGTAGAAGTGTTATTGCTGCTAATCGAAGCGGGGTTCGTCAATTCGTGCCGGTAGTTATAGAGCTTGTGCGTATCGCTGTGATAGATAAACACACCTTCATCGGAAGTAGTTAAAATATAGCGATTGCCATCAACCTTTAACGCATAGCCAAATGTACCTGTTACGGGCTTACCCTTCTGGTCTTTTAAATCCTTGAAAGGATATTTAATTTCTTCTGTAGCCAGGTTTATCGATTTTATCTCCCGTGTTCCTCCGTCGTAAAATAAAAGCTCATCATTTCCCCATTGCACCAATGGAATACAATTGGTAATTGAATATAGGTGCTCAACCGTGTTGGTATTATACTTAACCAGCAAAAAGGCATTCTGATAGGTGAGTAAATAATGATCATCATTAAAGTGAAAACTACGGCCCGCGCCTGTTAGCTGATATTTGTCCTTTTCTTTTATAGGCAAGAAATTAAAATAACCCTTAGTGATTGAATCCGCATTTACATAAGATTTATTTTCTTTCAAGGAATAGTTTCCATCGGCAGTATAAAGGATAGCTCCATGTTCATCTGTATCCAATATCCACAAGGTTCTTATCCACTTGTGGCCCTCATAAATAGCTATGCGGTGAAATTGTCTGTTTTCGTCGACCATTGTGACACCACCTCCGTAGGTCAGGACCCAGATCCGGTCTTTATCATCACATACTACTTGTGCAATGGCGCTGTTATGCAGTTGCGGATGATCAGTTGCAAAATACTTCTCGACCGTTCTCCCGTTAAACACATTCAGCCCATTACCGGTTGCTATCCATAAATTTCCTTTTTTATCTACGCACGTATTATAGGATCCGATATAAGACAGCCCATTGGTGGTATTGAGATGCTGGAAATTGAGGCTATGCTGAGCCGAAGAATTCTTTAAAAGAGAGGAAAAAAATAATATGAGTATTAGCCTGCCCATCGTTTATAGCTAAAAGAGACTACCCTAAGGTAAAAAACTAAACATTTAATCTATTGAAAGTCCCCGATATAAACGCGGGATATTATTCTGAGGCAGCTCCTGCCTATTAAACGGCAAAGCTGCCTGCATCGGGAAGCCGGTTTTTTTAATTTTGTTGTACGTTCAATCCAAAGTAGGTCGGCGAACGTGTTTGTTCCTGTACCTTGGTTAATTCACACCATATGGCATCTTTAAGCTAAACCTAGTTTTTGCCAGTTCGCTCCTGTCAATCGTGTAAGAAGCACTTCTCGCTGATGGCCTGTAGTGAAGCTTTTTTGTGTGATCTCTCCGGTCACCATTTAATCGGATTCGTCCTTCAGAATCAATCAGCAACAAATCGGGTCCATTGCTTAGCGAAGAGCTATTTGTTGAAACTTCCCTCACCTCATTTTTGATCGTACCACGATTTTCAGCATTTTGCGTACTGCACGAAAAAAGTAGTACCGTAACAGCTGTGCTTAGAATTTTAAATTGCTTTTTCATTGTTAGAAAGGTTTAAGGGTTAATGGCTGAATATTTTTTAAAGAATCATATTAATTATCTCAGACAAATATACCAGCAGCGTAAAGTCAATTGTTTAAAATACTACTTAACGGCAAGGCATAGTGATTGAACGGAAATAAAAAGCGGCAGTTGAACGTGTGCGAAGACAAAAAAATTTAAGCCGTTGCCATCTGATTTTGATAAATAAAGTATAGTAGGATGCTCACAAAACGTAGAAATGCTATAGACGGTCTACATGTTTCCTTTGTACAATAAAAAAGCCTCTTGCAAATGCAAGAGGCTTTTTCAATACTGCAACAACGTCTTTTATCCGATAAAAATCAGGAATTTCTTAAAGATTATAAAGTGCCTGTACTTCAGATGCAGAGAGCACTCTTGTATAGAATCGCAAATCATCCACACTGCCGTTCCATACTGAAAGAATATCGGTATATGGACGCCAATATCCAACCTGGTAGTTAACTGTATAACCAGGCGGGTATACACCTCCTGCAGGATTAGAAACACTCCCCACATAATTCCCATCAACATAGAATTTCAAATCATTGCCGTCATAGCTTGCCACCAAATGGTGCCATTTATCGTTTAGCGGAAGTGAGGGAACACTATTTGTTATGGGTGTACTAACAACGCCCAAAAATTTCGTGGTATCCTGGGAAAAGCCCGGACTAACCGCGTTGCTTATAATGAAATGATTCGTTGGTACGGGAGCAATAGAAGGTGCATATTTCACCCACGCTGCCACTGTAAAGTCCATCTCCAGAGGAATATCGAAGATATCTATACCATATCTGCCCATAAATTGTATGGCGCTGTTTGGATTGCCCTTCCTGTCCTCTGTGTAAATGTCAGCTCCGGGAGTGCTTGGGTCGGCGTCTTTCAATTTGCCATATGCTTCCACCAGGTTGCCATCAAAGCGGTACCAGCCCTCCAGTCCCTTGGTCAAATTCAAGGAAGGAATACCACCCCCTCCACCCGGTTTTTTGGTGGCAACCTCTTCGAAGTTGTTTGGTTGTTGTGTTTCAATTTTTTCCTTGCTGCAGGAAGTGAATACAATTGTTGTAATTGTTGCGAAAATCAAAAATTGCTTTTTCATTGATTAAGGTTTAATAGTTAATAATTGATTTGAGAAATTTATAGATTATATAATTTTTGAACATCAGTAGCAGATAATGTCCGGCTGTAAAAACGGAGATCATCCACATAGCCATTCCAGAATACAGACGGCCAGGTATCATCCCATCCAAGAAAATAATCATACAGTTTTGGAGTTATTGAAGCGGTATAAGGCTTTACTTCTACTAATACATTGTTCAGATACATTTTAAAAGAAGCACCGTCAAATGTTAGCACTACATGCTGCCAGCCGGTATTATAAATAGTTGCATCTATACCCGGCGTGCTTACGTCTGTCGCCATTGTGCCCTTCAGGTGATCAAGTTGTTGTAAAACTCTTGGCCCTCTCAAATCACTCGTGACTATACTGCCGTATGCATTCAGCAAATAATTGGGCTTGATCCAGACCGAAAGCGAAGTATTCGTCTGTTGAGGGACACTTTTTAGTTTTACAAAAGAGGTGCCATCAAGATAGAGTGCAGCTTTAGCGATTCCTTTTCTATCGGTTCCATAACTAGCTGCCCGTTTTGAAGAAACTCCATCTGCTAATTTTTTTGTTAGATCCTTCAGATTGCTATTGAACTCAAACCTGCCTTCAAGACTTATTGTCAAAGGATCAACGTAAGGTCTGTTTGAAGAGCTGCTTGTTGCAATTTCTTCATTAGTTGTTGACGTCATTTCCGTCATTTCAATTTTTTCTTTACTGCAAGAAACAAATGCAACTGTAATAAATGTTGCTGCGAGAATTAAAATTTGCTTTTTCATTTGATTGAAAGGTTTAATAGTTAATGATTGTTTTAAAAGTTTAATGGTTAAGAGTTTTTTTATGATATATTTCCCAGGAGGTTTTGTGCATTTGCAAATAGTATAAAACCGATAAGCGCAGTAATAATGATTATTCTTAGAACTTCGGCGAATAAAACAATATTTTTCATATACAATTATTTTATGAGCTAAAGCTATAACCGCAATGCAGCAATTAGTTTTAAATACTACTGAAAGGCAATTGCTGGTTACTCAGCGGAAATATTTTATTAAATGAATTTCTATTGAGGAATTTTTTTTACCTCTTACTCGATAACAGTTACCATTCACTAAAAGCAAATTTGTTTGAGTACTGCCTGCATTAGCTTGCATAAGATTTGAGCATAATAAAGAATAGCTGTATGGGTAATTGGAAAAAATATATGGTGTCCAAAGAGGTGGTCACTGATATAATAATGCTGGCGCTACTGGCGGCAGCAGTGATCCTGCTGGCGTTGGTACTATGAAATTTAGGCCCGGTATTTGCGCCTATTTTTTTAAACGCATTTAAATTTATTAAAATAGAGGACGGTTTAGGAGGCCGTCTTGCCTTGGGCGAGACGGCTTTTCTTTTATCCCTACTTTTGAAAAAATACTTCTGATGTACCAGACCCTTCTCACCGATCTTGAGAATAATGTTCTAACTATCACGATCAATCGTCCTGATAAACTAAATGCTTTAAACAAAGATGTGTTTATCGATTTTGATAAAGCATTGAATGACATTGAGAAAAATCCCGAAATAAAGTCCGTTATCATTACAGGTGCGGGGAAGAAAGCCTTTGTCGCAGGAGCTGATATCAGTGAATTCAATAGTTTAACCAAAGAACAGGCCATGGAAATGGCCAAAAAAGTGCAGAATATTCTTCTCAGAATTGAAACATTTGGGAAGCCAATCATCGCCGCGGTGAATGGGTTTGCCTTGGGCGGGGGTTGTGAATTGTCAATGGCTTGTCATTTTCGTATTGCAAGTGACAACGCGAAATTTGGCCAGCCGGAGGTTAATTTGGGGCTGATCCCCGGCTATGGGGGCACACAACGATTGGTTCAATTGATCGGTAAAGGAAGAGCACTGGAACTTTTGATGAGTGGAAATATGATTGATGCACATGAAGCAAAAGAATACGGATTAGTAAATCATGTAACAAGCGTTGACAATTTGCTTGAGCAGGCAAAATTTATTCTAACTGTTATTAACTCAAAAGCTCCGCTGGCCGTTGCAGCATGTATCAAAGCGGCTAATGCTGTTTATGATGAAACTAAGAATGGTTTCGACCTGGAGATAAAAGAATTTGGGGATTGTTTTGCTACAGAAGATATGAAAGAGGGTGTGGCTGCGTTTCTTGAAAAGAGAAAACCAAGTTTTAAAGGAAAATGATTTTATTCAAAAGCATTTTTGAACGTCATCGTTTGCCCTCGTGACATTTTTACTTCAACAATATGTTTATTAACCACGAGCTTTCCCCATTCCACTCCAACCGGTATCCATGTTTTAAAAGGAAGTTTTATTCTTAATTTACCGCCAGCTTCAGATTTTATTTTTACTTCCATTGGCACTCCGTTTTCTTTTTTTGCTGAAATAAGAAATGCGCCTTCGGCTCTTAATGTTTTAAAAGAAACATTTTTCCATTCTTTAGGCAACGCAGGAAAGACTTCAATAAAATCTTTGTGGCTTTGCAAAAGCATTTCATGAATGCCTTGTGCAAAAGCAAAGTTTCCTTCAAGGGTAAAGGGACGATAAGTGAAATCAGAATATTGGCCACCTTTCTGATCACCATTTAAATGAAAACTATTTATCGAAACAAAGTTCGTGGCAAACCTTTTTAAATTTATAGCAGCTGAATCTCCATGTTGTGCTCTTGCATAAATTGAAGCGATCCAGGCAAAGGAATAACCTACCCATTGTCTTGTTCCAAGGTTTTCTATGTGCCGGAGAGAATTTACTATTATTGATTTCTCCAATGAATCCTCAACATTCAATAATCCCAGGGGATGGATCGCCATAAAAGCAGAATGGTGACGATGAGAATACCCAAGATCATGGGCTGCTGAAATCGTAAGCCCCGTTTCATTTGCAGAAAGATCAGGAAACAACCTACTATCTCCAACGATCTCTTTTATACTTCGCTTTGTTCCTGCGAGGAGTATTTCAATGTACTTTCCATACAAATACTTAATTAAAGCCAGATCGTAATTTGTGTAGACAGGAAACCACGCTTTAATACTATTATTATTGTATTCAGGTGATGAGCTTAATGGAAGTTTATAATTTCTTTCAACAGAATCCCATTTTCTTATTCCCCAGATATATCTTTCAACATCATCAAAATAAGGGATACATTTTTCAAGAAAATATTTCTTGTCCATACTGTATTTCCATTGCCAATAGAAATGCTGAGAAAGCCAGGTCGATGTTGTCGGCGACATTGAGTATTGAATCCACCCACCCATCGGCTTACCACTTATCGTTGTAACACCCGGCACATTCAACCCATTCACTTCAAAATATTGCTTTGTCCATTTTTCATTTTCACCTTTTACTTTCCATAACCAGTTTGTAAATCCTGCTGTTAAATCGAGATGATTCCCGGAGTATCCAGGCCAGTAACTTAATTGTGTATTTAAGTCATGATGAAAATCTCCCTTCCATGGCGGCAGCATTCCATCATCTGCTGTCCATATCGCCTGTAGCGAAATGGGAGGGGTGTTGCTTCTTGCCACACAACCAAACTTATACATATCAAGATAATATTGTCGTTCCAGTATGCTGTCTGGAATTGAAACAGAAGAACGTTTCCAATAATCATTCCACCAGGCTATATGTGACGGCCATCCGGTCGGTTCTTTATGCAATACATTTAAGTCAGGCAGTAATGCCGGTTTATTATTTGTGATCGTCCACTGACCAACAATTTTTTTTCCTGGAAATCGATACCACTTGATCAGTACTTCGTAATAATTATTTTTCCATGTTGGTTGATGATAAAGAATGTATTCAAATCCTTTTTTTACAGTTCCTTTTTGATAACCGAGTCGTTCAAGACTCTGCCCGACAACACTATTACCGGTTTGTCCAGCTTTACCTGTATTGTAGTTTGGAATAATAAGATTGGGAATGATGTCTTCCTCGATATTTTCAAAGCCAAAATAACCAACCTGTCTTGTGGCATGAATATAATTGTTGAATAGGACACCGTTTTCAAATTCAACGACACTTAATCCATTTGTAATATCAAGAGAAATTTTTTTTACCTGTCCAATCTTACCAAGGTCAAATTCAATGGCGGCACCTGGAATTTTTGTTGGTGCAGGATATTTTTCATAAGGTTCGTCGCCTAGCTTTTGCACCGAATCATATTGATTCAGTTTTACTTTTTCAACGACCCATCTGAATTTCAATTTATCGATCTCAGGCATCGGGCGGTCATCCCAAAGATCAACACGATCAAGTGACATTCGGATCTTGTTGTCCTTTTGCCATATCAAGGCGCCAAGCCAACCATTGCCAAGCGGAATTCCCTCGTCCCATCTTTTCGCCAGTGAATCAAAAACCAGATTATGTTTGGGTTTGGGTTGTCCGAAAATGCTGGCTGAAACAAATAGCAATAAAGGGAACAGTCGTATCAATTATTAATTATTAAGCGTTAATTATCAGTTCTTTTTCGCCGGCAGTGTTACTACTGTGGTGTCTGTTTCAAGAATAGGTACTGAATATCCACCTGTATCTAAAGTTACTTTAGGAAAATTGTCTTTCAGCATTTGCCATTCAGCTGAATTGATAAAAGTTTTATAAAGATAGATGGCTTGTAATCGGGGAAGGCTTTTTAACTGCAGTATCCCCTTTGCCGTTATAATTGTTCCAACAAGATTAAGATATTGAAGATCTACCAGTGATTCTAGGGATGCGATCCCCTTATCCGTTATCAACGTATGATCCAATTGTAAACGCGTAAGATTTGTAAGCCTGGAAACATATGTCAATATCGTATCTGAAATTTCGTTCCCGCTCAGGTCCAACCATACTAATTGCTTTTTTATTTCCAGCAACAAGGCAATGTCGTCAATCGTTACCGAATCAACAGTTACAAAATTAGCTTTCAAGTAATTGGTGTTTTGGCCAACCGGTAAAACAACAATGCCTCTTTCCTGCAATTTTCGTATGGCTTTTTCATCAGCCTCCGCCACCGGTGCCTGCGGTACATCCGGCATCACTTTCTTTACCTCCTTCTGCAATGACAATAAAATTGGTTTTATTTTTTCCGGTTGCTCCAACTCTTTCGTTTTTTTATCGAATGTTGCACCTGTTGAAACCCACCAATGCAGTATCTCTATTTCATTTTCTCTTAACTGGGGTTTTTCTTTTGGAGGCATGTGATCTTCATCGTTGCGTGGCAACAAAATTCTTTTGATCATATCACTTTCAACTGCATTGCCCGGCTTGATCACTTCACCATCTTTACCTCCTTTTAAAATAAATGATGGTTCATCTAATCTTAATCCACCTTTCCTTTTGCGTTTGTTATGACATGTATAACATTTATTTTCAAATATCGGTTGTATGATATCTGCGTATACGTTTGCTTCCTGTACATCTGCAATCGGTTTCATTTCCCCGGCTGTTGAAGCTTCGTTATTTGAAAATCCCTTTGTCAGGTAATCAGAACCATGTGTAAGCGAACCGCCAAGATGGCCGGTAACTATAATAGAAGGGATCATTACCAGGATCACCCATTTTGCAAATACATTCTCCCATCGGTTAAATAAATATGCAATCAGGGAAATAAATGCAGTAGATATGCCAAACCATTTATGCGTATTTACCAATTCTTCATCATAATCGCCGCTTTGTGAAAGTAAATACCCGCTGATGCAGGAAGCAATAGCACTGATCATTCCCCAAAACAAAGCAATGCCCGTGGCAGCATGCAGCGAGCTAAACTGCGGTTTGAGTGACAGCAATTGAAATAAACCAGCCAGCAGTAAAATGCCGATTGGCAAGTGTACCAATACAGGATGAAAGTTTCCAATAACTTCAGAAATGCTGAGCAACAATGCAACAATAATCATTGATCAATAATAACTAATTTCAGGCATACCGTTTACGAAGCATTTGCATCATATACACATTTATTTCCCATTGATTGGCCAAGGGCTGCCTTGTATAAGCTGTTGTTGGCATATAATCTGGCGGACCAAATTCAGTTAAAAAGGTCATGCGTTCTCCATTCTTCTTTTTTCTTTCTACTACCTTATCCCACCATGCAAAATGTGCCTTTACTACATTCTCCCATTCGGGAGCTCTGGGGTCATTTACCTGCGGACCTTCCGGGTGACCGATCCTTGCATGAATATGCTCAACTCTTTCCAACGTCTTATTTAAAGTGTCCTGTTGATCTGCCAATAGACTCTCATGCACATTGCACCAATGCGATACATCAAATGTGATCTTCATGTCAGGATATTTTTCCATGAATTGTCTTGCAACCGGGGCTGCATATAAAATTCTTGAGCGATGTGTCTCATGGCAGATGGGAATACCTGTTTCTTTTGCAAGCGCAATTGTATGCTCAATGAACTTTTTATTAGTATCAAAACTAAAATGATCCCTGCCCGAATGGTTATTGATATACAGAGGTCGCTGAATATTTTGTTTTGCTGCCGCATCAACCATTTTTTTATAAGAATCTAAATGTTCTTGCGGATCATTTTGCCAACCTCCGCATAAAAACCCAACTTCCAATCCATGATTCTTTAACGCAGCAAACAGCTCATCTTTCTTATTATCTGATGGCCACCAGATCTCTATTCCATCATAGCCTTCTTTTTTTGCTTTGGCGCAAAAAGCATCCGTGGTTCCTTCGAATCCCCAGTTGGTAGCCAATATTTTCAGTTCATAATTTTTGTTCATGGTAAATGATGATTGAGTTGCCGATGAGGTTTTTTCTAAAGAAGACAGCATCAGCGCTGCAGTTGCACTTGCTGATGCCTGTAAAAATTTTCGTCTGCTGGATTTCATATTAATTTATTGCACCGCAAAGAACCGGATGAATCCCTGATTAAGTCGTCGCCTTTTGCTCAAGATTGAAGAAAACCTTGACCAGATCGTAGCAATCCTTCGCTTCGCTCAGGACAAGCTAGTACAAATTCCTGTTCAATAGAATTACTATCAGCACAAGTGAGCAATTTGCGTGTCGAAGCAGCAAATTGGAAACAACAGACAATGATAGTAGTACCAAAGCTCGTAACCAAAAACACTACGCCAATATCTCTTCGATCACTCTCCCCTTCACGTCAGTCAATCTAAACGGTCTTCCCTGGAATTCATACGTAAATTTTTCATGATCAAATCCCAATTGATTCAAGATCGTTGCCTGGATATCGAACGGCTCTGTTCTTCCACTTATAACATTATAGCCAATTTCATCTGTTTCGCCATACGTACTGCCGCCTCTTATACCACCACCCGCCATCCATATACAAAATGCATCTGTATGATGATCGCGACCCTTGAAAGGTGCCGTTACCAGCTCGCGGTTTTCCTGCATCGGTGTTCTGCCAAATTCACCGCCCCATATTACCAATGTTTCATCCAGCATACCCCGTTGTTTCAGATCGAGGATCAACGCAGTCATCGCCTTATCTACTTTTCGGCATTTATTTATCATACCGATATCCAGTGCAGTCTGGGGGTCAGTACCATGACTGTCCCATCCCCAGTCAAACAACTGGACAAAGCGAACACCTTTTTCAACTAAGCGCCGGGCAAGCAAAACATTATTTGCAAAAGAAACTTCACCGGGCTTGGTACCATACATATCATGGATATACTGCGGTTCATCATTTATGTTCATCACTTGCGGCGCTGCTATTTGCATTTTATAAGCCATCTCATACTGTGAAATGCGGGATAATGTTTCGGGGTCTTTATACTCTTCATGCTGGTGCTGATTAATTTTATTGATGGCATCAATAGAAGCACGGCGCAGGTCGCGATCCATTCCATGTGGGTCATTAATAAATAAAACAGGATCGCCTTCGCTTCTGCATTGCACTCCCTGGTATACGCTTGGCAAAAAACCACTGCCCCATGCGCTCTTACCTGCATCGGGATCATTTCCGCCGGAAGTCAGCACAACATAACCCGGCAAATTTTGATTCTCAGTTCCCAATCCATAAGTAACCCATGCACCAATAGCAGGTCGTCCCAAACGCGGCGAACCTGTATGCATAAACAATTGTGCGGGCGCATGATTGAACTGATCAGTCGTCATTGATTTTATAATTGCGACCTCATCTGCTATGGTTGAGAAATGCGGAAGATAATTGCTGATCCATAAACCGCTTTGGCCATGTTGCGCAAATTTTGCCTGTGGCGCAAGTAATGACGCCTTACCGCGAATGAATGCAAACTTTTTCCCTTCCATTAAACTCGGGGGACATTCCTGGCCATCAAGTTTCGCTAATTCAGGCTTGTAATCAAACAACTCCAATTGCGATGGTGCCCCGGCCATATGTAAATAGATAACTGACTTGGCTTTTCCGGGAAAC
This sequence comes from Chitinophagaceae bacterium, assembly GCA_025923075.1. Classification (GTDB taxonomy): domain Bacteria; phylum Bacteroidota; class Bacteroidia; order Chitinophagales; family Chitinophagaceae; genus VBAS01. The sequence continues at coordinate 30,508 of JAICGN010000019.1, read as the reverse complement.
ATCGGTGGTCGTGGGGCAAGTGGATTTGCCGGATCATATAGAATAGTTGATACTTGTTTTGCCGAACCTCTTCCGCAACTACCCAATATTGAACCCAATGCCAATGCACCCAGCCCCATCGCACTTTCCTTTAAAAAATGTCGACGTGTATGCTGGCGAAGCACCGCTTCCCTTGCTTCTTCAAATATTTTCTTACTATTTAATTCTTGTTGAGTCATCCTTGCGAGGTCTGCGAGCCCCGATTCATCGGGGACAAAGCAATCTCCTCAATTTTTTTATGTAACCGACTTTAGTAATTCTATTCATCTTTTGTTGAACCCCGGCGGGGTTCTATTTAAAAAATTTTCTTTTGATCCCCGGGGCTAAAACCCCGGGGCTGCCTATATTCTATCGTATGGCCCAAAACAATTATTCATAAATCAAAGAATCTCCAACCTGAGTCTCTCCGCCACAGGCGGAGGACAGGGGGTTTTATACTTTCGTCACTACTTCATCCAAATTCAGTATCGCATTACACACCACCACCAATGCTGCTGTTCCCGGGTTATTATGTTCGTTATTCAAGCCAATCATTTCACAGGTTTTATCTTCATCTGCATTAAACTTATCCAACGCATTTTTATACAAGGTCAGTAAAATCGATAACTCATTTTCTCCTGGTGCATGGCCTGTTGCCAATTCATATCCCTTTTTTATTTGTCCACTTACGTCCGCATTAACTTCTTTTTGCAGGCGATATGCAAAATTTCTTGCCATATCAATATAAGCAGAATCATTTAAAGTGACCAAGGCCTGCAATGGTGTATTCGTCCGTATTCTTCTTGCTACACAAACATCTCTTTGAATGCCATCAAAGGTCATTATGGACGGATAGCCAGCTGTTCTTTTCCAATAAATATAGACAGCCCGGCGATATTGATCTTCACCGGGGCTTTGTTTCCAGTATTCGCCACTATAAGGTGAATTCCATATTCCTTCCGGTTGATAAGGCATTATCCCAGGTCCGTACATTTTATCACTCAGCAAGCCGCTAATAAATAAAGCCTGGTCTCTAACCTGCTCTGCTGATAATCTCACCCGGGGCGCCCGCGCATAGAATTTATTGTAAGGATCCTTTTCTAACAATTCGTCGCTTGCATTTGACCGTTGCCGGTAGGTTGCTGACATCACGATCGTCTTAACCATTTTCTTAAGGCTCCATTTATAATCATTCATAAACTGCCATGCCATCCAGTCAAGTAACTCTTTATGTGTTGGCGGTATTCCTTGTGTGCCAAAGTCTTCCACTGTTTCTACAATGCCATTCCCGAAAATTTGTTCCCACAACCGGTTCACCATTGTTCGTCCTGTCAAAGGATGCCGCTTATCGGTAAGCCATAAGGCAAGGTCCATCCTGTTTTTAGTTCCGCTTTTTTGAATTGGATGAAACAATTTAGGAACATCTGCTTCCACCTTATCGCCTTTTACCAACCAATTACCTCGTTCAAAAACATTTGTTTCTCTGTACAGATCACTTGAATTCTCAAACATGACAGGTGTGGTCTTTACTGGTTTATTCAGCAACAACATAAAGTTGTTATAGATGGTGTCGTAGCCGGGTTTGCCCTTGCCGGGAAATTGCTGACCAAAATAAAACCAGTCAAGTAGTAATCCAGTAAAATCCTCTTTCAAATTCTTACTGAAAAAAGAAAAATACAGATCATGAACGCCTGGTACCGGCTCAACATTGACACCATAAATTTTATGTTCTTGCTTTGCCTCAGGTACATTAATGGTTCTCCATACTGGGCCGTTAAGGCTGTCAAGATGAATTGTCAACACACCATCACTTGAATAGCCGAGGTAACGAAACATCAAATAAGTTTTATCGGAAATATCCATTTGCTTCATCCGGAAAGTCGATCCCTTTTTCAACATCAGCCATTTAGTATCTCTCAGTTCACAGTTATCATATTTATCTGTCCTTTCAAATGAAGTAGTGGTCGGTTCCCATGTCTTCAACAGCGTATAGAATTTTTTGGGGCCGTCACCAGTAGCGTTCTGGTTTAGCCAATCTTTAATCCGTGCTACTTCAACACTATCATTCTTTTCATAATGCCGTAGCAATGGATAGTCTTCCTCTGAATCAACATCACGGCTGTTATTAAAAAATGCCATGAATTTATAATACTCATCATGGCGGATAGGATCATAAGGATGGCTATGGCATTGGACACAGCCAAATGTTGTACTCATTAATCCGGTCCATGTTGTATTCACCCTGTCGATCACAGCAGCAGTCCTGTATTCTTCGTTGTCAGTTCCGCCTTCATCATTGGTAACAGTATTGCGATGAAATCCTGTGGCGATATATTGTGCATCCGTTGGATCAGCTAAAAGATCACCCGCCAGTTGTTCAATTAAAAACTGGTCATAGGGTTTATCATCATTTAATGCACGGATCAGCCAGTCACGGTACTCCCAGATCGTTCTGCCACCATCTTTTTCAAATCCTTTTGTATCGGCATAGCGGGCTATATCAAGCCACATGGAAGTCCATTTCTCACCGTAACGTTGTGATGCCAGCAGATCATCAACAAGGTTTTCATAAGCCTTATCACTATTATCATCCAAAAATTTTTTAACGAGCTTTTCTTCTGCAGGCATGCCTATAATATCAAGACTCAATCTTCGTAGCAATGTTTGTTTATCTGCTTCGGTTGATGGTTTTAATTCTTCTTCTTCGAGCTTTTGATAAACAAACTGATCGATCTCATTTCTGATCCATTTATCTGCTACATCCGGCAAGTCCGGTTTTTGCACCGGAATATATGCCCAATGTTCGCCCCACGCTGCTCCCTGCTTTATCCATTTTTTTAAAATTGAGATCTCTTCTTTTGAAAGTGGGTCATGTTTATATGGCATTCTTTCCTCTTCATCTTTTTCAGTTATACGACGAATCATTTCACTTTCACCGGGCTTGCCGGGTACAATCGGATATTTGCCTGACTTGGCCGGCTTCAATGCATCTTCTCTAAACAATAAACTGAAATTGGATTTTGCTTTAACACCGCCGTGACAGGCTATACACTTTTTATTGAAGATGGGTTTTACCTGCGTGTTATAATCAATTTTTTCCCTGCTGCTTGAAAAATAATAGATCAGTCCCCCAACTAATATTAAAACAAGTATAACAAGGATTTTTCTTACAGGAAGCATCGTTTACTGCACTATTTGTGATCGTTAAAGTTAAGAAGTTTTATCAAGGTGATAATTGAAAAATCCCAGGGAAAATCAATGTTAAAATCCATTTACAAAAAATGAGTTATGGTTTGGTATTCACAATCAGCGAAATGAATTTCTGTTACCGGCTTTAATTATTTTATTGAATATTTCATTGTTGCTGCAATTAAAAAAGGCTGCCCGGTCGAGCAGCCTTTACAATAATGCTTTGAATCTATTCTTTTACAAACTTTAAGTTCCTGGTAGCATTGCCATCGCCTGCACTTACCATATAAACACCCGCAGGAAGTTTAGAAACATTGATCTGTGTGTTTGTTTTGTTAGTTACCTCGCGCATGACAAGATTACCCATGATATTGTAGATTTTAATTTCTGCTTTTGCGTTCATTCCTTCCAACGACACATTGATCATTTCACCAGCCGGGTTCGGGAAGATATTCATCTTTGCAGTGTTAGCGGTGATCCATCCTTCGCCACCCCTTGATGCAGTGCCGCCACCAGCACCCAATGTGTAGCATGAATTTGCATTCCATGCGCCATTATTTCTTGGATACACTCTTATATAATAGGTACCGCCAGTCACTGTCGCGTTAATTGTTTCACTGGCAGTACCATTGCTTGCCGAAGTTTGCAATGTGTTTCCGCTTCCGTTTAATAACACCAGGTCATAATTTGCAGGGAGTGTGGTTAATGAAATCGTAATAGTTCCACCGGTTATTATTACAACCCTGTAATAGTCGTTATCACCTCTTGAAGAGATAGTTCCCTGAATGTCTGTGTTCAGAGGAATAGTCGCAGCACCGCCGGTAGAGCCGTTTGTACTTACATCATAAGGCCCGGGACATGCGCCGCTGACTGCTGCAGTTGTAAATTGTGACTGTACATAGTTTCCTGAACTACCTGAACAATTGGCTCTTACTCTCCAATCATATAAAGTTGAAGAATTCAAACCACTTAAGTTAGCTGAAAGAGATGTTGTGCCTGTTGCTGCATTGAGCCAGGTACCCGATGAGGCTGCCTTATATTGTAGATCATAGCTGACCGCGCCCGTTACTGCACTCCAATTTACATTTGCGCTACTGGTCGTAATTGCTGTTGTGTTTAAACCTGTTGGATCACCACATGACGGTGGCGTACCGATGGTAAAATTAGTATTAGAAATATCAAAGAAAATATTTCCAACTGCTTCTACTTTTATTCTGTTTGTTGTTCCTGGTGTACCGGGAACTGTTATCACTTGTGACCCATCATTAGCGGTAGCAGCGGCTAATACTGTTGGGAAGGTTTGTCCCCCATCAGTCGATAATAAAATGTTTACAGTAGCACAATTCACTGATCCGGCATTCGTACCATTTACACTCCATGTCACTGTTTGGTTTGTTCCCGCTCCCAATGTAACTGTGGTGTTAGGAAATGTGACCGCAAAGGGACCAGCAGTATTGGTAACAGTAACCACTGCATCGGTAAAACCAGTCTGTCCAATGGTTGAACCAGCAACATACGGATGATTATCTCTTACCGTTACCCTGAAATTCAATGTTCTTGAAACTGAACTTAACGCTTCTATGTTTGCTCCAGCATCGCCACCAGGCAAAGGCCCGGTTACATTTAAACCAGCTAATATGGTTGACAATCTTGGAAATGTTCTTGTTCCGGATGCAACACCTGGAAATGATAACCAGTTTGGTCCCGTTGCCTTCGTCGGAGACGCAACACTACCACTTCCTGTTGTTGTAGAATTATCATTTTGCTCCCAGCAATAAGTTAGCGGATCGTTCTCAGCATCAGTTGCAGAGGCTGTAAGTGCAAATGGAGTACTGATGGGAATCGTGTAATTGCTAACGGGGGCAACAACCGGAGCATGATTAGCTGTCATGTTCACAGAAACTGGACATGACTTATTTGCTAAATTGGCCTGTATCTGAGCAATGCTTGCCTGATGAAATATATCTATTGAATGAGGTGCCACATCCTGGGATGTAATTCCTGCATAACCCATAATGGTAATACCGGAACCTACTTCTTTATTCACACCGGTTCCTTCATTAGACATTGAAAAAGTATGATTGGCGCCTAACTGATGTCCCACTTCATGGGCTACGTAATCAATGTCAAAATTATCTCCCTCGGGAATACCATCTGCAGGTGAAGTAATTCCTCTGCCTTTGCCGGATGAACATACGCACCCAATACAACCTGCATTTCCGCCACCGCCAGACGCACCAAACATATGACCAATATCATAATTGGCATCTCCGATAACTGAAGTTAACGTGTTTTGCAATTGGTTATTCCAACTGGACATAGTAGTGTAAGGGTCTGTAGACGGGTTGTAATAGATAACTGCTGTTGTATTTGCAATGAGATTCAAATGCAATGCAAGGTCTTTTTCATATACACCATTGCAACGGGTAAGTGTTGCATTAAATGCAGCTAAAACCAAACTCACCTGTGCAGAACTTGTAGCACCAAACCAGTTGGAATATTCTGCATTGCAGGATTGAGCGAGACGCATGGTTTTTAAAGTCCCATTAGAACCGCCGGTTGCGGCAACAGCAGCATCCATCTGTGATCTCAGGTTAGCATCCATTTGTTTTTCTTCTGTTGTACAGGTCCATGGCAATTGTCCTTTATCTCTGCGAGAATTGTAAACAGAATAAACCGTATGGTCATGCGAATAAGGTTCAATAAATTCATTTGCCCTGTCAGTTCTGAAAACCATGGTTTGTATTCCTTGTGGGGAAATACTCAATTTTACAGTGGCAAACTTGTCGGTAATACCTCTGCCGGAATAAGCTCGTATTTCAGGAAACTGAGCTTGTAATGCCGGTTCAAAATTTGAAGCTTCAAACACTTCAAATTGTTCGATCGTGCCGACAGCAGTTGGCAACGTAATAATTGTTGATCGCTTAGATTGTTTATCAACTATTGAGAATAATTCTTGTCTTAACGGAGCCGCATTTAAATTAAATAATTTGAACTCCTTCGGATACGACATTCTTGCAACAGCTTTGTCGGTAGGAATAGCAGTTTTGTTTTCATTATTCGCAGACCAAAATCTATCCGCTTGTGAAAACGCTGTCATAGTAATCATTGCTGATAGGAATGTCAGCAGTAGTCCTTTTCTCATATAGGCTTGTTTTGGTTAGGGAATCAGTCTTTAAAAATAGGGAGAATCTTTGTTCTCATTAACACTTGTTAGGACTTTTTAGGACCCATGACAAATATTTCATAGACGCCCACAAGCGGATTCGTATTTCTACTTATAAGAGTTATTTTTCAACTAGTTTCTCATCAAGCAAGTATGCAGATACTCCGCTCACATTATCATTTCCAAATCGGTCTTTCAAAATAACTTTAAATGAAGTAATTGTTTGAACAGGAAATGTAACTATTCGCTTTCTGCCAATAGTTGTACCGCTTATTTCGTTTACTGACAGGTTATTATTAAATAAAACTATTTTAAAATTTTCAATGGTCTGTCCCAGGTGAATCGCTTCGCGAAGTACAATACAATTTACCTGCCTTGGATTGGGTAACTGTACCAGGAAACTTTGTGTATTGATGCTGTATACACTTCCCTTTTTATCCAACGTCCTATAATCAATACTATCTTTCAGAAAAGCTTCTTCATTTATTTCCCAATATGCTTTTGCATCACCTAATAAATTTTTTGAAAAACTCTCTTGTCTCAATTTTTTAAATGCCATCAGCGCTGCAGAATCATTTTCATGTATCAATCCTCTTCTGTCAGGCGGTACATTCAATAAAAGATTTGACCCCCGGCCTACAGATTTTAAATAAAGATCGAATAGCTGATCGCCATTTTTTACTTTATCGTCTTCATTGGCGTGATAAAACCAACCGGGACGAATACTTACATCACATTCGGCCGGTATCCAGGCTTTTCCAAAAGCGTTCCCTGTATTTAATGTATCCGTTGGTGGCGCACCAAGACCAGGGGTAAACCCCATCGTATCAAGATAATTCCAGTTTGTCTTTCCTGCAATCCCTTTTTCATTGCCTACCCATCTGATGTTCGGGCCTACATCACTAAATACAACCGTCCTCGGTGAAATCGTTCTTATTGTTTTTTTGAACCGGTCCCAATCATACACTTGTTTTTTTCCATTTGGTCCTTCGCCGTTTGCTCCATCCCACCATAACTCCCATATTGAGCCATAGTTTGCAAAAATTTCTTTCATTGTATTTACATACACGTCATTGTATTCAGCTGTACCATATTTTGGATGATTGCGGTCCCATGGAGAAATATAAACGCCAAATTTTAACCCATTCTCTTTACATGCCTGCGATAATTCTTTCAGCACATCCCCTTTCCCATTCTTCCACTTACTTTCCCGAACTGTATGTCTTGAATATTTGCTGGGCCATAAGCAAAATCCATCATGATGCTTTGCTGTGATGATAATTCCTTTTGCACCGGCTTGTTTTGCAATTCTTGCCCATTGCCTGCAATCAAGTTGAGCAGGATTGAAAATATCTTCCGGCTCATCACCATGTCCCCATTCTTTATCGGTAAAGGTGTTGGGGCCAAAATGAATAAATAAATAGAATTCCATCTCATGCCAGGCTAATTGTTGTCTTGTTGGCAACGGAGTTCGATTCATTTGTTGTGCATGTAAAAAAATATTAAAAACCAGGAGAAAAGATGTTATTAAAACTTTCATAGATGAGTGAATTATAATAAAGCTCTGTCAAGATGTGTGTAGCCACCGTCAACATAGATCAGTTGCCCGGTTGTATGACTTGATCTCTCTGACAAAAGAAATACAACCATGTTCGCTATTTCTTCTTCCGTTGTCATTCTCTTCCCTAATGGAATCTTATCTGTAATTGATCGTAATTTTTCTTCGGGATTTGGCAGTGTTTTAATCCATTTGTCATACAGCGGAGTATAACATTCCGCAACAATCACTGCGTTTACTCTTATCCCGTATTTCAATAATTCAACAGCCCATTCTCTTGTCAAAGCATTGCGTCCACCATTGGATGCAGCGTACGCAGATGTATTACCCTGCCCTGTTTCCGCTACTTTACTGCCTATATTGACAATAGTTCCTTTGCTTTTTATAAGTTCAGGCAAAGCATAATGCGCCATCAAATAATAATGAACAAGATTTTTATGCAATGATGCAATGAATGACTCATAGTTTCCATTTTCCAATCCTATTCCATCATTTATTCCTGCATTATTCACCAATCCATCAATTCTTGCAAACTTTTCTACTACCGCCTTCACGGCGTTTTCACATTCCTCAGGATGAGTCAGCTCAGCAGTAATTGCAAAACCGTTGCGAGCTTCTTTTAGCATTGTTTCATTATCTTCTTTACTTCTTCCCACTATTACAGGCATAGCTCCTTCTGATGCAAGTACCCTGGTAATACCAGCACCAATGCCTTTGGCGCCCCCTGTTACAACAACTATTTTGCCCTTTAAGCCGAGATCCATGTTTTACAAATTATAAAATGTGATGGCATTTTCTCCAAAGACTTTCAATCTGTCTTCTTCAACAAAATTTTCCATGTATTTCTCCAATAAACTCTTCCATTGTACATAAATTCCTGAAAGCAACATAACGGGCCAATCGCTGCCAAACATCAGGCGATCAGTACCAAATGCTTCAAACACCACATCAAGATAGGGATAAAAATCGCCGGCACTCCACTGTTTCCATCTTGTTTCTGTAAATAAACCTGAAACTTTGCAATAAACATTTGGATGCTGAGCCATTTCTGTAAGCAAAACTTTCCAGTCATCGATATTCTTTTTTCCGATATCAGGTTTTGCGCAATGGTCAATAACAAATTTCTGACGATGGAATTTTGAAACAAACTCCAAAGCTGGTTTTAATTGATGATGATAAATAAGTATATCGTAGGTATATTGATAAGCTGCGAGGGCTTTAATACCATTTTGAAAGTCTTCTCTTAATAAAAAATTACCCGGTTCAGCTTGCACTACATGACGATACCCTTTAATAATACCATACTGGGAAAAAAATTGCAATCTTTCTTCTACATTTTTATTTTGCAGGTCAACCCAACCGACCACTCCTTTAATTTCAGGATGAGTTTTTGAAAGCTCTACCAAAAAATGTGTTTCGTATTCACTTTGCCCTGCTTGCACGGCGACGCAACCATCCACATCATTTCGTTTAAGCGTAGATAATAAATGTGCAGGTAAATAATCCTGTTTTAGGCTCTTCATTTCGGTAGTGATCCAGGCATCTCTCACCTTATCGTACTTCCAAAAATGTACATGGGAATCTATCGTCATAGTAGTCAAAATTCAGGATTCAGTAGTCAGAATTCATTAATTTGAGTTGCTATCTATTGCAGTAATGTTAGCATCAAGTAGCTTGCTTACCTCTGTAATTAGCTCCAAAAGATGAAAGTTCTCCCATATTTTAAATCATTTGAAAGAATCAAATAATAACGCCATTCTTCAACTGATTCTTGTGAAATATTGTAAAATCGTACTTTATCCTTATTAGATCTTCTTAAACCCTTCTGCAATATTGGCGGCTATTGAAACAGCAGCTCGTCTAAATTGGGAAGTTAAGGCATAAATTTCCTTCTTTGGAAATTTCGATGTGTATAAATACACCTCTAACACAAATTTGTGGGCATTTTGCCACATAACTAAATCAGTAAAATTTTTTGCAGGCTCCATAAATGGTTTCCGATTAATCTTCTGAATTCTGAATCCTGACTTCTGTCTCCTCAGGTAAACTAAAAATTTTATCCATCAAAATCCATTTCTCCCCGGGCTTTGCCCATGGTAATGCTTTCTGAAATTTCCACATCAAATTTTCCCATTCTTGTACTTTGGGATTGGCCGTATCCGTTGCCGCTTTCTTTTGCAAACTAAAATTATCATTTGCTTCAATGATCATAAACATCCTGTTGCCGGTGCGATATATATCCAAAACTTCGATGCCAGATTGTTTAATGCTTTCAATTATTTCCGGCCAGACATTTTTATGATAGTTTTCATACTCAGCAATCAAATCAGGATCATCTTTTAAATCCAAAGCAAGACAATATCTTTTCATTTGCATGTTTGCACATTTTCAAATTGGCACATTACTATAGGCTACGGCCTCCTGCCTGCTGCTTCCTAATCCATGAATTCCCAATTCGATTACATCACCCGGTTTTATGTAAACAGGTTCAGGCTTTTGTCCTAGGCCAACTCCGGCAGGCGTTCCCGTTGAAATAATATCTCCGGGCAGCAAGGTCATGAACTGGCTGATATAAGAAACAAGTTGTGGAATTTTAAAAACAAGATTTTTTGTATTTCCATCCTGCATCATTGTTCCATTCACTGTTAACCAAAGCCGCAAATCATTTACGTCTGAAACTTCATCCTGTGTGGCTAAATAAGGACCTAACGGCGCAAAGCTGTCACAGCTTTTCCCTTTAACCCATTGTCCACTCCTTTCTAATTGAAATTCTCTTTCACTATAGTCATTATGCAAAAGGTAACCGGCTACATAGTTCAATGCCACAGCTTCTTCAATATAAGAAGCTCTTTTACCGATTACAACGGCAAGTTCAACCTCCCAATCTGTCTTCTTGCTGTTCTTAGGAATAATGAGATTGTCATTGGGTCCAACTATAGATGTGGTTGCTTTGAAAAAAATAACCGGCTCAGGCGGTAATTGCATTTTGCTTTCTGTCGCATGATCAGAATAATTCAAGCCAATACAAATGATTTTTGATGGTCTTGCGACCGGCGGGCCAAGCCGGGTATCTCTTGAAACTTCTTTTAATTGCTTTCCATTGATAATGGTTTTAAGGAATGCAATTCCATCATTTTCAAAAAATTTCTCATTGTAATCACCGATATACTCAGAAACATCAAACCATACATCGTTAATAATTACACCCGGTTTTTCTTTGCCGGCATCACCAAAGCGAATCAGTTTCATCTGACCTTATTTTAAATCTAATTGAATAATCGTATCAATCTCATCAAGCACAACCCCATCGAGATAAATAAACGTTCCTTCCGGCTGCTGTTTGAATCTTATCTCTTTTTGAACATTTAATAAAGATGCTTTTGAAATTTTTTCTTTTAATTCTGGTATAAAAATAAAAGCAGGGTTTTCCGGTTTATTCAATATGTGCATATAAACCGCTTTGTTTTTTATTGTCATCGTGCCCCAGTCTTTTGGCGGAATTACATTTCCTCTCGTACTATAAATCGTTTGTCCATATTGCTGCATCCATTTACCAATCGCTTTTAGTGTATCGGCGAATTCAGGTTGAATTGTTCCATCAGGCATAGGACCTACGTTCAATAAAAAATTTGCATTATAGCCGGCAGCCTTCACCATGTATTGAATTAATCTTCTTACCGATTTATAATTTCTGTCCGTAATGTTAAATCCCCAGCTGTCATTCATCGTTTCACAAGTTTCCAATGGCAATTCAGAAACTGAAGCACCGCCGAAACCGGTTGTATTGTGTCCCGGAAGATCCTTTTCGAATGCCTGGAAATCTTCACCGGGGATAGGCATCAAATGATGATTATTGCTGATCAAACATTTTGGCTGCAACCGATGTATGAGTTTATAGATGTCATCATAATCCCAATTTACTTTTGATGCCTGTTTCTTATCATGATCATTATCTAATTGATCCCAATGGCCATCGAACCAGATACCGGCTATTTCGCCATAGTTGGTGAGCAATTCTGTTAATTGTGCCTTCATGAACTTCACATAATTTCCCCAATTACTCTTTTCAGTTCTGCCCGTTCCCTTCCCGGTTCGGCCCGTTTCATATTGATAGTCGCTGCGATACCAGTCAAGCAAAGAATAGTAACAAAAAAGTTTTATCCCTTGTTTACGACACTCATCTGCCAACTGCTTAAAGGCATCTTTGGCATACGGCGTTTTGGTTATTTTCCAATCAGACTGCTTTGTATCCCAGTTGCTGAAGCCATCATGGTGGCGGGTAATGAATGTGATGTACTTCATTCCTGCAGATTTAGCGATACCGACCCATTTAGCCGCATCAAAATTCTGGGGATTGAAAATATTGATCAGTCTTGTATAGTCATTCACTTTAATATTCCGGTTATTCATCACCCATTCTCCTGCACCGAGCACACTCGATGCACCCCAGTGAATGAACATTCCAAATTTAATATCCTGGAATTCTTTTCTCGCAGCCAGGTTTTCAGGAGTTGGTGTATACCTAATTTGTGCCTGTAAAAAAAATCCGCCAAACACAGATGCAATGATGAAAAATATTTTTTTCATGTATGATCAGTTATTGAGTTTAACAAAACCACCATCGACCAGGTAATCACAACCTGTAATAAAGGATGCTTCCTCGCTACAGAGATATAATGTAAGTGCCGCAATCTCTTCCGGTGTGCCCATTCGTCCAATTGGTTGTGTTTTTGAAAGTTTTTCAAACATCTCTGATTCCTTTCCGGGATAATTATTCTTTAAAAACCCATCCACAAATGGCGTATGCACTCTTGCTGGTGAAATTGAATTGCACCGAATATTTTCCTGCAGATAATCTTTTGCAACACTCAATGTCATGGCCATTACCGCTCCCTTTGCTGTGCTGTATGCAAATCTGTCAGGTATTCCAACCTGTGCGGCGATAGATGCCATATTAATAATACAGCCTCCCCCACTTTTTCTTAGTTGAGGTATGGCAGCATGGATACAATTGTAAACACCTTTTACATTTACCAATATTACCTTATCAAAATCTTCTTCCTTTGTAGTATCTGCTTTACCAATATGCGCAATGCCGGCATTATTGACAAGAATATGTATTTCTCCAATGTTTGCAAATGCTTCACTTACTTCCTTTTGATTTGCAACATTGCATTTATATACAATGGCTTTGTCACCATTCTTTTTGATCTCATTCGCTGTTTCATTGGCCGCATCTGTATTCCACTCAAGAATTTGAACTAAAGCTCCTTGTTTTGCAAAAAGTTTTGCAATCGCCTTTCCAATTCCGCTTCCACCCCCGGTAACTACCGCTATTTTATTGTCAAGACGAAACATTGATTGGTTTTATTTTAAATCCTTTCCATCCGAACCAGGCAACCGCTATGAAACAAAGTAAAGGTATGATATAGGCCTTTTGCATACTTCCGGTCAAATCAGAAATTCCGCCCATCAATACCGGTGCTAATGCCCCTCCAACAATCGACATTACCAGTAGTGACGAAGCCATCTTTGTTTCCTCGCCTAATTCTTTTATTCCTAAAGCAAAAATTGTCGGAAACATGATAGACATAAAAAACGGAACAGCCATTACGGCATACACCGCTATTTTACCATTTGTATTTAGTGCCAGCACCAACAATAAGATATTTATTACGGCATAAATCAGTAAAAGTTTTTGAGGCCGTATATATTTCATTAAAAATGTTCCTGCAAAACGGCCGGCCATAAAACCAACCATTGCAATATATCCCCACCAATAAGCAGCTTGCTTTTCCGGCAAGTCCATTACCTGTTTTGAAAACCGAATAAAAAAACTTCCAACACCTACTTGTGCCCCAACATAAAAAAATTGTGCGATCACCGCCCATTTAACATGGCTATGCCTTAAAACTTTTAATGAAAAACCAGTATGTGCATCTGCTGAATCCGATTCCTTTATTTCGGGCAGTTTAGTAAAAAGAAATCCGATAGTTACAATTATTACCACAGCCGCAATTATTAAGTATGGGATTTTCACAGCATCTGCCTCTGACTGTAAATAGGCATTAAGTGTTCCATTTGCAGCCATCTGGTTCAGCTCCTCCTTTGTATGTTCAACCCCTGATAATATAAATTTACCTCCAATAATTGGCGCCACAAATGCACCGACGCCGTTAAATGACTGCGCAAAATTTAATCGTTGCTCTGATGTCTCTTTCGGACCCAATATTGAAATATACGGGTTAGCAACTGTCTCTAAAAAAGTAGCGCCGGCAGCAAGAATGAATAATGCTGCAAGAAACAAAGCATAACTTCTCCCCGAGGCTGAAGGGATAAACAATAACGCTCCGGTTGCGTAAAGACACAGTCCGATTATAATCCCTCTTTTGTATCCATATTTATGCATTACTAATCCGGCAGGAATGGCAATTAGAAAATAACCGAAATAAACAGCCAGGTCAATGAAAGATGATTGTGTATCGCTAAGCTGGCAAGCTTTTTTAAGGTGGGGAATAAGAATAGGATTTGTATTATGTAAAAAAGCCCAAAGGAAAAAAAGACTGGTGACAAGTATAAAGGCAAAAAGAAATGCGTTCCTCGATTGACTCATAGTAACAGTTGATTAATGAAATATTAAAGCCGCAGGTATTACTTCTTTCTTGCCACCTTCCGGTTGCAATGACACTTTTAGTGAATTGCCGCCGCCACTATCAAAGTAAACCACTTTTATCTTATGAAAACCCTTTTTCAATGCGGCCTTACCGCTTTTTTCCACGTTTCCATGATCGCCATCATTATTAACTATTTCCTCGTCATCAACATAAAGCATGCTGCCATCATCTGAATCTGTGAAGAAAGTATACATGGCGTCTTTTTCAATTTTAATGTAGCCAGTGAATTCAAAAGCAAACTTCTCAGCACGTTTCTTATTTTGGTGAGAGATTATAGCTGCTACTCCTGAGGCAGTCGGAGTATTATTTATTGAGCTCAAATCAATTTTTCCTGTTGGTTCAAAATATCTAAATGCTATTCCCGGTTTTGTATCCGAAACTTTTAATGGATTTTTCCATTCATAGGTTTTGATCTCCGCTGTAACAATTGCACTGGGAACTAATGAAGCATAATTCTCGCCTGAACCTCCCATTATTGCCAGGGCTTTTAAAGTAAAATTTTTTTCAGCGGTAAATGGTCCGTTATAAATTTTTGAGGATTCGGATGGCGCTGTCCCATCTGTTGTATAATAAATCAAAGTTCCTATATCGGTATGTATCGTTACGGTGGGTTTCATGGCATCTTTTGAATAGTCCAGCTTAATCACCGGTTTTGAGGCAAACCTTCCAAAATTTTCAATCTTCACTGCAAAAGCATGAGGCGACATTATTGTATTGGGATTGTATTCGGGCAAGTTGATCTCAACATTTTTTTCAATTTGTTTCCATTGTAAATTCTCTTTTGTTGAAAGAAAACTAATTTTGGTTTCCACTGGCAACGCCACATCTTTTAAAACAAGCTTCTTATTGTCGGGGTATTTAGGAAAGATGGCAAATAGGTTATTATTTGTTGGATTATAAGTATAAAAAACTTCCTTAATCGCAAACCCGGGATCCGGATCAATGGTCAGTTTAAGTATAATATCACCATTACCTTTCCAGTCCTTTTTTCCATCACTCCATTGTGAAGCCATCTTCCACCGTCTGGTGTTGTAAATAGCTTCTCCATTTATATTCAACCATTCCCCAATTTCTAATAAGCGTTCCTGCATTATCGGTGGGATCTTTCCATGTTCATCAGGACCGATGTCCAGCAAAAAATTTCCGCCACGGCTTACTTTATCTATCAAAGCAATTATTAATGATTGCGCAGAATTATAATCCCACGCATCTTCTTCCCTGTTGTATCCGTAGCTATGCCCCATACCCCTGCTTTCTTCCCAATCGTGATCTTCAAAATCAAGATTGGGTTGATACTCGGGTGTGTAAATACCGCCATGATGAAAACGAACACCGCTGCCCCACCTGTCATTCACGATCACCTTATCTTTTACAGGGCTTTCATTAAATAACCAGGCAAGGAATTCCTGGCTCTTCCATGTTTCAGCCGGTGCGTCCCAATCACCATCTGTCCAGAAAACATCAGGCTGATACTTATTGATCAATTCAGTCATTTGAGGCCACACGTGTTCAGCCGCGTATTTTTTTGGATCACGTTTCCAAAGAGGATTGAACCACTCGTACAATGAATAATACATGCCTGCACGAACCGAAGTTTTCCGGACTGCTTTGAACAAGTCACCAAGCAGATCTCTTTTCGGACCTATTTCAGCTGCATTCCATTTAAAGCCCCATGTTTTATTTGCATTCTCATTGGGCCATAATGTAAACCCATCATGATGCTTCGAAGTAAGCACAATGTATTTTGCACCCGATCTTTCAAACAGCTTTGCCCAATCATCGGGGTTGAATAATTCTGCCTTGAAATCATTGGCCAGATCATAATAGGTCCTGTTGCCAAATTTCGCTTTATGAAAATTTTGTCGCGCCGTATCCGTGGTTTGTAAACCCTGTTGGTACCATTCGGCATAATTTCCTTTAGTACTCCATCCTGGCACAGCATAAACACCCCAATGAATGAAGATGCCGAACTTGGAGTCTTTGAACCATTGTGGTGTCGGACGTTTATCCAGCGATTCCCAATCAGGCCGATACTGCTGCGCTGATAAATACAAAGTTGAAAACAACAGGCAAAACGCAATTAGATTTTTCATTTGGGGGAGCAATGATTTATATTTAAAAGTAAAGCATCTGCATCAACCAAGCTAAAATTTTGACACAGCCGTTTGCTGCTTGGCCTGTAACTTTGCGACGTCATTTTAAAAATAAATCGGCTTATGGAATACAGGATTGAGAAAGATACAATGGGAGAAGTAAAAGTTCCTGCAGACGCATACTATGGAGCGCAAACCCAACGCAGCATTGACAATTTCAAAATTGCACAGGACATTAATAGAATGCCTAAGGAAATCATTAATGCATTTGCCTATTTAAAAAAAGCGGCGGCAATCACTAATTATGAGGCGGGCATTTTATCTAAAGAAAAATGTGATTTGATCTGGAAAGTTTGTGATGAAATACTGGAAGGCAAACTTGATGATTATTTTCCGTTGGTTGTCTGGCAAACGGGTAGCGGTACGCAAAGCAATATGAATGTGAACGAGGTGATTGCTTATCGTGCTCATGTTTTGAATGGAGGAAAACTTACAGATAAAGAAAAATTTCTACCCCCCAATGATGATGTAAACAAATCACAATCGAGCAATGATACTTTTCCAACCGCAATGCATATTGCGGCGTATAAGATCCTGGTGGAACTGACAATTCCCGGGATTGAAAAACTGAGAAACACACTTGCGGAAAAAAGCAAGCAATTCATGAATGTGGTGAAAATAGGACGTACGCATTGCATGGATGCCACACCACTAACATTGGGACAAGAATTCAGTGGTTATGTGTCACAACTCAATCATGGGTTGAAAGCAGTTAGAAATACGTTGCCTCACTTAAGTGAATTAGCATTGGGCGGTACCGCTGTGGGCACTGGCATTAATACCCCGGAAAATTATTCTGAGAATGTTGCCAAACATATCGCGAAGCTTACCGGGCTTCCGTTTATTACAGCAGAAAATAAATTCGAGGCGCTGGCCGCACATGATGCGATAGTAGAAAGTCATGGGGCTTTAAAAACAATTGCGGTAAGCCTGATGAAAATAGCAAATGACATCCGTTTGCTTTCATCTGGCCCGCGTAGCGGGATTGGTGAAATAATTATTCCGGACAATGAACCGGGGTCGTCTATTATGCCCGGAAAAGTAAATCCCACCCAATGCGAAGCGCTGACAATGATAGTTGCACAGGTTTTGGGAAATGATGTCGCGATAAATATCGGTGGCGCTACCGGTCATTTTGAGTTGAATGTTTTTAAGCCAGTAATGATCTATAATTTTTTACATAGTGCAAGATTGATCGGGGATGGTTGTGTTTCATTTAACGATAAATGTGCTGTTGGTATCGAGCCTATTGAGGCAAATATTAAAAAGCATGTTGACAACAGCCTGATGCTTGTCACAGCACTAAACACAAAAATCGGGTATTATAAAGCCGCCGAAATTGCACAAAAAGCCCATAAAGAAGGCACAACTTTGAAAGAGATGGCCGTTAAATTGGGATATGTTACGCCAGAGCAGTTTGATGAGTGGGTAAGACCGGAAAACATGGTCGGAAAACCCGGCTAGAATACCGTTAGAAAATATACGATTGTAAGGCAGGGTAGATTTCCCTGCTTTTTAATTTAAAATTACCTATAACTCACACCATAAAGTTTATAATTTAACGTTTCCAATATGCTATGAAACTAATATTACCAAACCCGCCCACTATGAAAAACCTAGTCCAGCCTACCTTTTATTTTTCAGCATACCCGCTAAGAGTGCTGAACCAGAAAGAAACTGAAAAAAAATCCTGCCTGCATATTTATACAAAACCAAGGGACAAAAAGAAATATGCTGAAAGTTTAAAAGTTCTGCCGATGGTTAACCCCTATACTGAAAAAGATGAGGCGAGATTGACAAATAATGCCAGTAAACACAACCAACCAGACAATGTGGAACACAGAGACAGTGATTGGTTTGCCAGCTACGAATAAAAACCCTAACCCAATAAAAGCCAAAAGCCCCGGATGCGGGGCTTTGTGATGAGATCATGTGCTGGGGTTCAATAAACGTTAATCCTTCTCACATCACCTTCGCTAACCAATGCGTTAGCGCTATTGTAAAAATCCTGCTTAACAAGACCCTTATCTCTCGCAAAATAATTTCTGAAGTAACCGATCAACACCCAGCTCCCTCCGGCGAACTGTTTCAATTCCTGTTTTACTTCAATTGTGTTTGTATAAGAAACTGTACCAGTGCTGCTACTTACGGCAACGGTGGCGTTCTGTTGCAGAATCGAGAAGTCCCATCGCAATGTTAATGGGACAATGGTACCAGACTGATCATAATCACCTGAAAATTGTGCAGAATTCCATGTGGCGCCTACTGTTTGATTATCTTTAAGAAATATAAACTCTCCTCTGAAAGGCTCAACTAAAAGACCGTAGCTCATATCCCCGTATTCATAGTAGTCAGCACCTGCTTTCCTGTAGTAGCCAAACGTATCGACCGCTGATATGCCGTCGTTATACATAAATACATTGTAACTATTGCCAAGCTTCGTTACGGTCGGCTGAATGACATATATCAGTAAAGAATCATCGGGGTCGCCTTCATATTCATAACTCCAGTTACTGAATGCGGTGCGAGGAAAATAATCCGGTGCAGCGCCTGATGTAAAAGTCGTTTGAAAGGTGCATGTAGCAGTGGCCCCTGTTACAGTAAAAGCAAATGGGCCGGCGGCCGTAGGGGTGCCGCTTCCAGTCAAGACAATTGTTTGCGCGCCGGTTGTAGTAAACGTTCCGGTACCGCTGAAAATGACTCCATTCACGGCCGGCGAAGTTGTTACACTCCAGGTTCCTGCAGTGGTCACATCTACATTTAGGGTAATTGTGTTTGTAGCCGTAAGCGGTGTGCCCGCAACATATACCCCTACCGGGGTTGAGCCGGTGCAGGTTACAGTAAACACAGAGCTGCCTCCGGTTGGTACTGATGCAGTTACCGCGACTGAAAACTCACAAACGGTATTATTGTATGTTACAGTAAAGATGTTTGTGCCTGCATCCAAAGGCTTGCCCCCACCAGATAAGCGAACTACCTGCGTACCTGTGCCAGTGAATGAACCGGTCGCCTTAAAATAATATCCATTAACTGTGTCTGAAGAAATTGTATACGTTCCTGCAGTATCTACCTGTACGCTGACATCGACATAGTTTGATGCTTTAATGGCAGTGTCTTTATAATAAGTTCCCGAAACAACGGCTCCCAGGCAATTGCCGGATGCATCAACTGACAGTGAGCCAACGGAAGCTGAAGAATTACCCTTCTCAAAGCTCGCTTCTTTTTGGCAGGCCATGAAAAGAACTGATATAGACAGCAGTAAGGAAGAGATTCTGATTAGCGTCTTCATGAGGCGAAATTTGGTTTATGAAAATAGTGCTTTTTTCTCAATGTGAAGGGGTAAGACTGGTATAAACGGCTAAGGTTTATTGTTATTGCACCTGGACCTTATCGCTAATATCGGCGCTGGTTTCGATTGTGGCAAAAGTCTCCTCAGGCTTTTTCCGTTTGAAAAATCTCTTCTGAAAAAGCAGAAGTGTTATTACACCCACGGAAATCGATGCATCGGCAATATTGAAGATCGGGCTGAAAAATTCAAACTGCTCACCACCCCAAAAAGGAAACCATTTTGGAAGATTAATATCAAAAATGGGAAAGTAAAGCATATCAACTACACAACCATGCAAAAATGACGAATATCCGTCGGTGGAAAGGGAAGCTATACCGGTATATGCTATATAATCCTTTACCGTTGGGTCATACACGAGCCCTTTGTCGAAAATCATTCCGTAAAACATGCTGTCAATAAGGTTGCCCAAAGCACCTGCATAAATCAGCGCGGCGCAAATAATAAACCCCTTGTGATAATGATGCTTGACAATTTTACCCAGGTACCATGTGCCAAAGATCACAGCTGCGAGTCGGAATAATGTGAGAATGACCTTTCCGGTTTCATTGCCGAATTTCCATCCCCAGGCCATCCCGGGATTCTCAATAAAATGTAAGTGAAACCAGGGAAGAATCTCATCCACTTTGCCGGTGGAAAAACTGGTTTTTATCCAAATCTTTAAAACCTGATCTATGATGATGATGAGAGCGATAATAAAAACTACATTCCTGAGTTTCACCAATTTTAGTTTAAGGGGCAAATATAAGCAGATTGAGGGAAGGCCTTAAGTCAAATAAGTCATAAATGTCAATGAAGTTCGGATTTGAAGAAAGCGTATATCTTGAAGTAAAAACTAAAAAGTAGAAAGATCGTGTGTCTTGAATTTTTGACTTTTGACTTAAGTAACTGTCATTCCTCGTAATAAACCCTCTTCACCCGTTCCGAAATCCCTGTCATTATTTCATAAGGTATTGTACCGGCCCAGTTGGCAAGATCTTGTATAGAAATTTCTCTACCAAATATTATCGCTTCATCACCCTGTTTTACTCCGGGTACATCAGTTACATCAATCATCGTCATATCCATACATACCGTACCAATCACAGGGGCAAGATGTCCTCTAACCAAAATTTTACCGGCGCCATTTCCAAACTTTCGGGTAAAGCCATCGGCGTATCCTATACTTACTGTTGCGATGATCGAATCTTTTTCGATGATTCCTTTTCGATTGTAACCCACCGTTTCGCCAGCTTTCAACTGCCTGATCTGTGCGATTGTTGATTTCAAGGTGGCCACAGGCTGTAAATCAAGTTTCCCTGACATCGCGCTATCAACCCCATAAAGGCCGATACCTAACCTTACCATATCGAGTTGCATTTGCGGATGACGAAGGATGGCTGCAGAATTTGCCAGATGGCGAAGCATCTTATAACCAAGATAATTTTGCAATAAGGTGCATGCGTGAGTAAACAGATCATGTTGCCGGTTGGAAAATTCATCCTGCATTGGGTCTTCACTTGCAGCCAGATGTGAAAAAACAGATTGGACCCTGAAAGATGAAGTGACTTTTATCTCTTTACATAAATTTTCCATGTCCTGAATGGCAAAGCCAAGACGATTCATACCGGTTTCAATTTCAAGATGCACAGGATAATTCTTTATTCCTTCTCTTTTTAAGAAACCATCCAGCGACCTGAGCATAGCGAACGAAAATATCACCGGTTCGAGCTGATGATTTACCAGCGCTTCAAAAGTCTCTTTTTCTGCATTCATCACCATCATTGGCAATTTGATCCCCGCTTTACGTAACTCCATTCCTTCATCAGCGTAAGCCACACCCAGATAATCGACTTTGTGGTATTGTAACGTATTGGCGATCTCTGCGCCACCGCTTCCGTATGCAAACGCTTTTACCATGGCCATCAGCTTTGTTGATGGCTGCAAAAGTTTTTGATACTGTTGAAGGTTATGTGCAACTGCATTGAGGTTTATCTCCAGCTCAGTTTGGTGAACTTTTAATTCAAGGAATTGTATGATCTGCTCGAAACAGAAAACTCTTGCGCCTTTTACCAGGATTGCTTCATCCCTGAAATCAGAAAATCGAAAACGGGAAATAAAGTCTTCCGTGGAGGAATAAAATTCACTTTGAATCGTATGCGTTGATGAATCGTTCTCGAACTTGAGGTATTTTGAAATATTCAACCCAATCCCAATTACACGATCTATTTTATGCTGACTCAGGTCAGCCGCTATCCGTACATAAAGTTCCTCGTCATTCATGCCGGTTTGAAAGAAATCTGAAAGAATAATCGTACTCTTCGCCACACCACCCATTTGTTTCAGAAAGTCCAGGGCGATATGCAGTGAATTAAGATCAGCGCTATAGCTGTCATTAATGATAGTGCAATGATTAATTCCTTTCTTCAGTTCCAATCGCATATTAACCGGCTGCAGCAACTTCATTCTTTTGGCGATAACTGTATCCTTAATCCCAAAATGAAGCATGACACACCAGCAAGTAATTGCATTTTGGATTGAAGCATCATCAGTAAACGGAATCTGAATAGCCGTTTCGGAATTTTGATATGATGCTATAATCTCAGTTCTGTCTTGTTTCTTATTTATTTCCAATACCTGCAAATCGGCCTTCTGAATTTTTCCCCATGAAAGAATTCTGAAGGGATACTTGCCTGTTTTATGAGAAATGGATTCGTATTTTAAAACAATTGCTTTGTCTGCAAGCCATTCGTCGCTGCAATAAATAACAAGTTCGGCAGTATTGAAAAGCTTTATTTTTTCCTGCACCTTTTGATCCATGCTTTCAAATCCTTCGCTATGTGCTTCGCCAATATTTGTAAGAATACCAATTGTAGGTTGTATAATTTCATTCAGCTTATCCATTTCACCTGGTTGCGAAATACCTGCCTCAAAAATTCCCAGCGTATGCATCGTGTTCATTTCCCAAACACTAAGCGGCACGCCAATTTGCGAGTTATAGCTTTTAGGACTTCGGACGATATTAAAATTGGGTTGAAGCAATTGATAGAGCCATTCTTTAACAATGGTTTTACCATTGCTCCCGGTTATTCCAATTACAGGTATATTGAATTGTTTGCGATGATAGGCCGCCAATTGCTGCAGCGCCTTTAGTCCGTCTTTAACAAAAAGGATATTTGCTTCAGGATATTCAGCGGGATCGATTTCTTCACAAACAATAAAATTCCTTACCCCTTTTTTATAAAGATCTGGAAGGAAATTGTGGCCATTCCTTCGTGGGCCTTTTAGTGCAATGAATAAAGATGTAGAAGGAAAAAAAACTTTTCGGCTGTCGAAAAAAATGTGATCGATAGAACTGTCAGCAACAATTTTGACTTTAGCGCCAAGTATTTTTGCAATATGATTGAACAGGTAACCCAAGTAAAATAAAATGTGGACTAAGATTTATGATTTTTACTTTTTACTGCCGGTGGCACTCCCTTTTTCTGATGAGTCATTGAATAAAAAATCGAGCCAGATAAGCAGATCAGGATAACACCAAGGGAAATAAATACCTGGGTGGTTTTGTCCAGCAACTGATCGATCCAATGAGCACCCAGCATTTTCAAGCCAATAAATGCAAGAACGATGGAGATACCTTGTTGCAGGTATTCAAATTTATCGACAGCTCCGCGTAAAAGAAAAAATAACGAACGCAGGCCGAGCACAGCAAATATATTTGAAGTATAAATCACAAGTTGAGCATCGGCCCGGTGGGCCGGTGAATTATCAACCAAACCCATAATTGCCGGGATAGAGTCAAGCGCAAACACCAGGTCAATTGCCGCTAACATCATAACGACAACAAAAATTGTTGTGTATCGTCGCTTCCCTTTTTCATCTCTTACGATAAGCTTTCCGTTATGATCACCGGGGATCATCGGCAACACTTTTGTCATAAAACGATATATCTTGGTATCGTGAGGATCAAATTCCTCATCATCACTGGCGGTAAACATTTTATAGCCGGTATAAACCAGGAAGGCGCCAAACAAATAAAGGATCCAGTGGAATTGATTCACAAGGGCCACTCCTAATGTAATAAAGATCACTCTGAAGATTATCGCCATCAGGATGCCTATCAATAATACCCTTCCATAATATTCTTCTTTGACTTTGAATGAGGAGAAGATGAGGATAAAGACAAAGATATTGTCGATACTAAGGCTCCATTCCATCAGATAGCCGCTGATATACTCAAGTGCCGTTTGCTGTCCACGTTCTATCCAGACATAAACGAAAAATGCGAGAGCGAGTGTCACCCAAAAAAGGGTCTGCAGTAATGCCTGTCTGATTGTGACGGTTTTATTTTTCTTACTCAGCAATCCCAGATCAAATACCAGGGCCAGGATCAAAACACCACCAAACACTAAATAAGTAACAAGCTCTTCTGTCATTCTGCCTTTTTAGGAAGAGCAAAGATAACTGAAACGGCGATGTGAGAAGGTAAACGTTCAGACCGAATATTTTCTTTTTCTTATTTGCTGGTAGATGAATCCGAACAATATGATGAGCAAAATGGGGGCAGCAATATTGATTATTTGCCAACGTGTTTTTTGATCTTTTGTCTTAACGGGGTCCAAAAGTCGAAGTGTATAATCCTTAGCCCTTGTCTTTAGAATATCAGAGGGATTTACAAGGTATTCAAGCGAGTTTAGAAAAAAATCTTTGTTGGCGAAAGTATGGCGGGTAAAAAAATTATATCCCATTGGCAGGGGGCCGTCTTGTGGACTAACCTGGTTTGTTGCAATGTCACCGTCTGCCACGACGATCATCTTTCCATCCTTTTCGGATTTATTTATAAAAGGAATTCCGTAGGAGATCAGTGAGTCTGCCATTGATTTGGAAATTCGTCCATCATAGAAGGATTGAAACTTTCCTTCTAATAAAATTGCAACTGATGTATCGCGAACGGTAAAAAATTTTGCTTCGGGAGCGATTTGCAGAAACTCAAAGTCTACTTTCGCCGGTGTGCTTAAAACACGGGCATTCGAAGAAGATTTAAGAAGAAAAGTCTTTTTTATGCCCTGCGCTTTCACTGTATCAACTGTATTTGGAAACATTGCCCGTACACCATCAAGATTTTTACTGATGGGATGATCCGTACCATTTAATACGGGAAAGAATGGCCAGTTTACCAATCTTTGTTGAGGGTTATCTTGGTTCCCGCTCATTTGGCCGAGCTGATCACACTGCATATCCTGAAGCAGATTCTGATTGATACGAGCTCCATATCTAAAAAGTAAATCATCCAAATTCAATCCCCTGTCAAAAGCAACAAATCCATCTGATTTATACAAACTATCAAATTCAGCATACATGACATCGATCATCCAGAAAATTTTTCCTCCGCGCATTATATATTGATCGATTTTCAATTTATCGGATTCAGAAAATCGCAAAGTAGGTTTCAGGATAACCAAAGCATCAAGTTGGGGTGGAATAAAAGGAATTTGCCGGATATTTATTGTATCAGCATTATAGCTGCTGCGAAGAGTCAGAAATGCATCATTTATATTATACCCGAAAGCTTCTCCATGTCCTAAAGCATAACCAATAATTGGTTTTTTTTCTGCAACAACTTTCTCGATTGCATGCATGAATTTATACTCTAAAGTTGCTTCAACATTATTATATAGTGCAGCCCGCTGCTCCCTTTCGGTACCAAAACCTTTTAGTCCCTGCAGTAAGTTTACACCGATAGTAGTATCCCTGTACTTGACCACGGCGCCATGTATAAGTTTGCTGATTTCTAATTTGTCGCCAACTTTTTCAGGTGCATCAAGTATTGAGGGATAAATGCCATAGAAATAATTTAATGAATCTTCCATTCTTGTTTGCGATGAATCCGGAAGACCCAAATAAGGATTAAAGAACCTAAATTGAAAATTACTCTTGCCGTACTCCTTACAATTAAGCAAGAACTCATGAATTGAATTTTCCAACTTCTTAACCTCTGAAGGCAAACTTTCTTTGTGAACAAAAACATCGATCATCACGGGCTCGTCTAAATTGCTGAGCAATTGTTTACTGGCTTTACTGAGGGTATATCTTTTTTCTTTTGTCAGGTCAAGCCGGGAATGAAAAACGGAAGCAAGAAAATTGACCGCAATAATTAAAATCAAAAGGAATATCCACCAGAGGTTAGATAACCATATTTTATTAACGCTTTTCATTCGATAATTATCTTTTCAACAGGTTTCGGTTAGTGATAGAAAGAAATAAAACGATCACAGAAAGAAAATAGATCAAATCTCTTGTATCAACTATTCCCCGGCTGATACTGCGGTAATGAAAATCGATCCCGATCATTTCGAGATAATAATCCGCACCACCACTTAAGCCCGGCATTTGACTGATGGCGCTGAACCCATAATAAAAAAGTGCACAGGCAACCAGGCTGATGATAAAAGCTATGACGGCATTATTTGTAAAACTGCTGGAACAGATGCCCACAGCTGTAAACGCCGCTGCCAAAAAAACAAGTCCGATATACGAACCAACCGTTGCCCCGGTATCAATTCCTTCGCCGGAAGAAAGTTGTTGAATAGTAAAATAATAAATAATGGTGGGCAGCAAAGCAATGCCAACCACAATAAGACTGCCAAAATATTTACCAAAAACAATTTGCCAGCGGCTCAATGGTCTTGTTTGCAAAATTTCAAAAGTGCCTGTTTTGAATTCCTCGGCAAAACTGCGCATGGTGATAGCGGGAATAAGCAATAATAATATCCATGGCGCCAATTGAAAAAATCTGTCAAGCGTAGCATAGCCAAAATCAAGAATATTATTTTCAAAAACAAAAAGCATCACTCCGTTTACCAAAAGGAAAACGATAATTGCGATGTAACCGGTAAGACTGCTGAAAAATTGGCGTAGTTCTTTTTTACAAACGGACCACATAGGCTTGGATAGATTGTGCAAAATAAGATAAACTAAGCATAAAAGAAGAATCATTAGATTTTTATACACTTTGTTCGGGATATTATTATGGAAAAACCCGAACCTGGCATCTATTGGAAAAATTGCTTTTATGAAAAAAATATTCGGCTTTGCTGCATCATTGGTGCTAGTTATTGTTTCGGCAACTGCCCAGTCAGAAAAAAAAGAACCGCCTCCTCCGCCACCCAAATCTAACAATGAGAGTGTTAAATATCGGCCTCCGAAAGTGATAATAGATGAGAAAGTGAAAACCAAAAAAATTGATGGCGAAATTGTCACGGAACCACCTGTTATTACCATAAGAGGCGAAAAGGCTGATGCGTTTTATAAACGAAATCCGGCGGTGGCAGGAATATCACGACAAGGAAACGTTATTGCGATTAAAAAGCAAGATGGTACAACAGAAAAGTATGATATGAGTAAGAAGGAAGACGATAAAGGGTTTACTGATAAGTACGGTATTTCTCCAATTCCGCCCCCTCCGCCACCACCAAAACCAAAATCGAAAGCTTAGCCATTAAACACTAAAAAAACCTCCGGAAAATTTCACGGAGGTTTTTCATAAATAATTTTTGTCGACTTACACTGCAAAACTTTCACCGCAGCCACAAGTCCGGCTTGCATTAGGATTGCTGAAATAAAATCCTTTTCCATTCAACCCGTCAGAAAAATCAAGAGTTGTATTAACGAGGTAAAGAAAGCTTTTCAGATCAGTTACTACTTTCACACCATTATCTTCAAATACCTGGTCCATGGGTTTTTGCTCGTTATCGAAATCAAGCTTATAACTAAGTCCTGAACATCCGCCGCCAACAACACCTACTCTTAAGAAATAGGAGGGGTCGTTAACAACACCGGCATCAGTCATCAGCTGAATGACTTTTGCTTTTGCCTTATCACTTATATAAATGGTATTTTCTAATGCGACACTCATATACTAAAGTCAAAATTCAAAAGTCAAACCACATGGCTTTTGAATTTTCACTTTTTACTTTTTACCTTTTAATGGACTACACTTTCTTCAAACTTCAATTCCGGCAAACCGTTCTTTTTACGATAATCATTTACCGCAGCCTTGATGGCATCTTCAGCCAATACTGAACAGTGAATTTTTACCGGAGGAAGGTGAAGCTCTTCGACGATCTCCATATTGTCGATCTTCACTGCTTCATCTACCGTTTTGCCTTTCAGCCATTCAGTAGCTAAAGATGAGGAGGCGATAGCAGAACCGCAACCAAAGGTTTTGAACTTCGCATCTTTTATCAGGCCATTTTCATCTACTTCGATCTGCAAACGCATTACGTCGCCGCACTCCGGTGCCCCAACGAGGCCGGTGCCGACATTTTGTTTGCTTTTGTCCAGCGTTCCCACATTTTTAGGGTTCTGGTAGTGACCGAGTACTTTATCTGAGTAAGCCATAATTTTTTTGCCCCTATCCCCTGAGGGGGATTGCAACCCTTAGGACGAAGGGTTTTA
Organism: Chitinophagaceae bacterium; assembly: GCA_025923075.1. Lineage (GTDB taxonomy): Bacteria > Bacteroidota > Bacteroidia > Chitinophagales > Chitinophagaceae > VBAS01. Next base: position 1,968 of record JAICGN010000019.1, on the reverse strand, counting down.
TTTTTAATTCGTTTCAATTTAAAGAACTATTCCAAAAGCCCCTTTTAGGGGGTTTGGGGGTTTAATGGTGTGCCCATTCTATACTATTCATATCAATTCCTTCCTTATACATTTCCCAAAGCGGACTCATTTCTCTTAGCTTGCTTACCGTTTTTGTTACTGCCTCGATGGTATAATCGATCTGGTCTTCTGTTGTAAATCTTCCTAATCCAAAACGAAGCGAACTATGTGCCAAATCATCTCCAAGTCCAAGCGCTTTTAGCACATAAGATGGCTCTAATGAGGCAGATGTACAAGCTGAGCCAGATGATACCGCAATATCCTTATTAAAACCCATCAGCAAACCTTCGCCTTCCACATATTTGAAAGAAATATTCGTTACATGTGGTAAGCGATATTGCTTGCTTCCATTAACATATGATTCCTCGATCTTTGTCAATGCATTTTCCAATTTATCTCTCAATGCACTTATTTTTTTTGTTTCTTCCCCCATTTCACTCATGCATATTTCACAAGCCTTACCAAAGCCCACAATACCAGGAACATTCAAGGTTCCGCTACGCATACCACGTTCGTGGCCACCTCCGTCAATTTGTGCTGTTACTTTCACTCTTGGGTTTTTTCTGCGAACGTATAATGCACCAACACCTTTCGGACCATACATTTTGTGTGCGGTAAATGCCATCAGATCTATCCCATCTTTGTTTACATCAACAGGAATTTTTCCCACTGCCTGTGTTGCATCTGAAAAGACAAGTATTCCTTTCTTTTTTGCCAATGCACTGATCTCTTTCATCGGCATTACAGTGCCAATCTCATTGTTTGCATACATAATGGCGATAAGAATGGTTGTGGGTTTGATGGCAGCCTCCAGCTCCTTCATATCTATCAAGCCTTCAGGATTTACTTTCAGGTAGGTCACTTCTCCACCTTCCTTCTCAATATGTTTGCATGTATCGAGTACTGCTTTATGCTCGATGTTACAAGTAATAATATGATTGCCCTTACTTGCATACATTTCAAACACCCCTTTAATTGCAAGGTTGTCAGCTTCGGTGGCACCGGATGTAAAAATAATTTCCTTCGGATCAGCCCCAATCAATTTCGCCACCTGCTCACGGGCATAGTCAACCGCTTCCTCCGCCTGCCATCCAAAAGGATGGTTACGGCTGGCCGCATTACCAAAATTGTTTGTAAAATATGGTATCATTGCTTCAACAACCCTTGGGTCACAAGGAGTAGTGGCATTATGATCGAGATATATTGGAAATTTCAACATAATAATCTTTTATAAATTTGACAGAACTACAAAATTAACCTTAAAACGACTGACTTCAAAAGGCTATTTTGAATACCATGCGCTAATTTTACCAAAATCGTAAAGCGTTCAAAACCATAAACAGACCCATGATAAAAGTAGAACATATCGGTATTGCTGTAAAGACTTTGACAGATTCCGTGCCTTTGTTTGAAAAGCTGCTGAAAAGTCAGTGTTACAAAACGGAGATGGTGGACAGCGAGATGGTAAATACGGCTTTTTTCAAAGCGGGAGATACAAAAATCGAACTTTTAGAAAGCATTGAAGATAATAGTGCAATATCAAAATTTATTGAAAAGAAAGGTGAAGGTGTACATCACATAGCTTTTGAGGTGGAAAACATAGAAGCTGAAATGGAAAAGCTAAGAAATGAAGGATTTCTTTTGCTGAATGATAAACCAAAAAAGGGCGCCGATAATAAGATCATTTGCTTTCTTCATCCTAAATCGACAAATGGAGTGTTAATAGAACTCTGCCAGAGCATCAAATAGCAGTCACTTCTCATTATTATTTTCCGTCGTTTCAATAGTAATGATCCCCAACATCGTTACAGCCATTTGAGCTGCAATCTGCGAAGCATCTTTCTTATTGAATGCTTTTCCCTCAGCAATTTTATTTCCGTCTACCACGGCGGCAATTGTAAAAAGCCT
>JAICGN010000018.1 GCA_025923075.1 Chitinophagaceae bacterium | reverse complement strand
CAACAGCCAATGGACAAGTTTTAATTGAGCTAGCAACAATTAAACCCGAAGATGTAAATCATTTTGAATTGGGAATGAAGACCAACCCAACCCAAAACTCTACATTGAATATAACATTGCATAATACAGTAATAAAAGATTATCAAACCCAAGTACAAACAGCAGAAGTTGGCGTTAACCGTGGCTATTTGGCTAATGCGGAAAAAGTAAGGGTTCGGGGTGTGGAGATCGATGGAGCAGTAAAGATCAATAATCACTTTTCATTTTACGGAAACCTTGCCTATACGGATGGCCAGTATATCTCATTTACCAATGCGCCTTTACCGCTCGAAGAAACAGGGGCATCACAATCTTTCAAAGATGTTTCAAAAGGCGAGCTACCCGGTATATCTGATTGGGCCGGTTCTTTTGGTGGCGAAATACTTTCGGGTAAAAAAGCAGTATTCGGGAATAAAGGAAACATCTTTTTTGCAGCAGATGTCTATTATCGTTCCTCATTTTCTTCCAGTGCCTCGCCTTCAAACTACCTGAATATTGATAGCTATGCTTTGCTGAATGCAAGAGCTGGCTTCCGTGCACCATTAGGACTTACATTTTTCGTTTGGGCACGCAACCTGCTGGACAAGGACTATTTTGAACAACTGCTTCCGGCAGCAGGCAACGCGGGACATTATGCTGCGGTGCTGGGTGATCCGGCAACTTTTGGCGTCACAGCTCGCTACGCATTTCAAAAACAGCAAGAATAAAGTAAAAGAGTCACAGGTATCCATCTGCACAAACTAATTGCTTAGAAGTATAAAGTCTTAATAAACACTTTTCATATGGCAAGCAATCGTTGAAGAACGGCGTCCCGTCCCGATGTCTATCGGGACTTCAGGATGCTTTTTAAATTTGTGGTTTAATTAATACTGAAATAAATACAATGCGCCCGGCTTTACCATTACTATTATCGTCTGTTGCGACGCTCCATTCATCGTTCAGTTCGCCATTGAGCAAATCCGCCGCAGTTCACCGAGAGCGAAGCGTAGGGTCGCACTCGCATGCTTCTGGTTCATCATTTAGCAAAACAGGAAAACTTAGTTTCTTTTTACTCATTTCTTTTTTGCTTACTCAAAATTTATTTTCTCAAACTAAACAAACAGAATCACTGCAGCAAGTTTGGCTCGCATACAACAATCAAACAAGATTTAGTGATAAATGGGGAGCATGGGCAGATATTCATTTACGAACCAAAGAAGATTTCTTTTCACATCTTTCTTCAAGTATCACTCGATTTGGTTTGACTCATTACCTGAACGATGATACAAAACTTACCCTGGGCTACGCGTATATCACCCATTTCCCGCAGGATAACCACGGAAATATTAATAGGCCGGAACATCGTCCATGGCAACAGTTGCAATGGCATAATGAATATTCCAGGCTACGATTGATGCAATGGTTTCGACTTGAAGAAAGATTCCGAAGAAAGATCCTGAACGAAGATGAATTGGCTGATGGGTATAATTTCAATTTCAGGATTCGATATAATTTTTTTTCTATGTTTTCATTAAGTAAAAACAAATTTCAGCCAAAGGCGCTTTCCTTTGTTGTAAACGATGAAGTGCTTATTAATTTCGGAAAGGAGATCGTTTACAACTATTTTGACCAGAATCGCTTTTTTCTGGGATTTGCTTACCATGTAAATAAACACGATAACTTACAGTTTGGATATCTGAATGTATTTCAGCAGTTAGCTGCCGGGAATGAATACAAGAGCATCCATGCGGCTAGAGTTTTTTACTTTCATAATCTTGACTTAAGAAAAAAATGATTTATGCCAAGAATAGAGCCACTAAATACAAAAGAAGTTTCACCATCTGTGAAAGAAGCTTTTGAACGACATGTGCAGGAGTATGGTGGTCGCATCACGAATATGAAAGCTACATTGGGTCATTCTCTTGTCGCCTTTGAAGCTTATATGCAATGGTATCCTTTATATGCGGAGGTTGAAAAGATATTAGGTACACGAATGGCTTCGCTATACGCCCATTCAATTTCATGTGCTGCCGATTGTCCATTATGCTCAACATTTTTCAGAAAAATAATTATAGATTCAGGCGAAACACCAGAAAAGTTAGTGTTGGGCGAAACAGAAAGGGATGTTTTGAATTTCGGCAGCAGTCTTGCAAAGTATAAGGGCAATATTGCCGATCATCTATATAATGCCGTTGCAACAAAATACAATGAAACTGAAATGGTGATTTTAACGGCTTTCGCCGGTATTATGATCGCCACAAATGTATTTAATAACGTGATTGAAACGGAGATCGACGAATACCTCTCTGCTTACAGATCAACCACGAAATATTGCTGAAATGAGTAATGATTTAAAAGATAAAGTAGCATTTATTACGGGTGCTGCGCATGGACAGGGCAGAGCAACAGCAATTGCGTTGGCAAAAATAGGAGTTCATATTGCCGCATTTGACATTGCACAAACGCTGAAGTATCCCGGCTATGATCTCGGTTCCGAAAATGAGCTTCATTCGTTAAAGCAGGAATGTGAATCGTATGGAGTAAGCTGTCTTGTTTTTACGGGTGATGTAAGAGTTGATGATGATATTAGTAATGCTGTTACCAAAACAGTTGAACAGCTTAAAAAGATCGATATACTTTTTAATAATGCCGGAATATGTGCCTATGGACTTGCACATGAATTGACCGAAAGAGAATGGGATGCGATGCTTGATATTAACCTGAAAGGCGCATGGTTAGTAGCCCGTCGTATCATTCCCTTGATGATCGAGCAACAATCGGGGGTTATAATCAATAATTCGTCTATTGCCGGGTTGCGTGGTATGAATCGATTAAGTCACTATGCCGCTTCCAAATGGGGATTGACTGGTTTGACTAAATCCTGGGCAATCGAGCTGGCGCCGTATAATATAAGAGTAATATCCATCCATCCAACCGGGGTCAATACACCAATGAATGATGGTCTCGCCGCATTAGAAGGATCAACCCCAAAGGAAATAGCGGAACGAAGTGCGGGTAATCTTATTAACGTTCCCTGGGTGGAAGCTGAGGACGTAGCTAATGCTGTAATTTTTTTAGCATCTGATAAATCAAGATTTATTACGGGTTCGCAATTTGTTTTGGATGCCGGTTTATTAACCAGGTGATTTTAAAATTTTGAGTATGAAAAAAATATTGACCACGAAAAATTTTTGTCTTTCCCTATTTATTCTTGCGGCCAATTTAGTTTATGCACAGGATAAGAAAGACTATTTCACAATTGAAAATTATTACAAGGTAAAATGGGGATATGCCGAGGAATTTATCAACCTATGGAAAGTAAACCATTATCCATTATTGAAAAAGGCGATTGATAAGGGTGATCTCATCAGCGTTGAAGCAGAAAAACCAAAATTGCATAGCGGTGAAGACACGCGTTTTGATTTTAAAGTAACGCTGGTTTTTAAAAACGAAAAACTTGCATTTGACGCTAATCTTACAGAACCTTATAAAAAGCAATTATACCCGGATCTGGAGAAGTTAAAGAAAGATGAACAGCACCGGTTTGAATTATTAATTGCTCATTGGGATGTAATGATCGAGAAGATCGAGCTGTAATTCATGAAAACGTTATGCAGGAAGACGTAACTTATATTGACTCACATAAAAGATCGTTTTTATCAGGGTTATCAGAAGATATATGGGCTGTATTGATTGGTGGGTTGCTGATCGCAGCTGTTCTTGCGGGATTTTACTTCTTCAATATCAAATTCACTACACCTGTTTACCTGTGGGCAAATGGAAGCGATTTAATTTCAAAAGTGCTGGCAGCGGAGAATCTTATACTGCTTGCGATCACTGGTATCATATTTCTTGTCCTTTCTTCCCTGGCTGTTGCTGCATCAGGAAATAATATCAAAAAATATATCGCGGGATTTCTTGCCATCTTTATACTTGGTGTCTTCTCATTAATTATAGCAGGTAATAGATCAATCAGCTATTACGGAATAGAATATGTCGTGTTTGCTTTATTGATCGGTTTACTGCTGAACAATCTTTTCTCTTTACCAATATGGCTGAAGGAAGCGGCCCGATCTGAGTTTTTTATTAAGACCGGATTGATCATTCTTGGTGCATCAATTTTATTTACGGATATCATTAATGCCGGTTTGCCTGGGCTGCTTCAATCAGTTTTAGTTGTTGCGGTAGTTTGGTTCTTTGCGCTTTGGTTATGCCGCCGGTTAAAAGTCGATGATGAATTCGGCGTGATACTGGCATCGGCTGTTTCTATTTGCGGCGTATCGGCTGCGATTGTTGCCAGCGGTGCTATCAAAGGGGATAAAAAGAAATTATCTTATGTAACTACGCTGGTTCTTTTGGTTGCCATACCAATGATGATCGTATTACCCTGGATAATTACGAAATTCGGTATTTCTGAAATCGTTGGAGGTGCGTGGCTTGGCGGAACGCTCGATACAACCGCATCGGTAACGGCAGCGGCGGAATTAGTGGGTCCTGCTGCAACCAAAGCCGGTGTGATTGTTAAGTTCTCACAGAATGTGTTGATTGGGATCGCCGCATTTTTAATTGCCGCATGGTGGGTTGTAAAAAAAACAAAAGTGACGGGTGATCAAGAAAAGCCATCCTTAAAATTAATATGGGAGAGATTTCCAAAGTTTGTTCTTGGATTTATAGCAGCCTCACTTGTTTTTTCTTTTTTGATTCCAGCCAATACAGGTAAACAAGTAAGCGGAATTCTTAATAGTTTGCGTACGATATGGTTTGCACTGGCATTTGTATCAATTGGGTTAGAAGCACGATTTTTAGATCTATTTAGGATACAGGAAGGAAGACCGGCGCTGGCATTTGTCGGTGCACAGATATTTAATATAATTTGGACATTATTGTGGGCTTATCTTTTATTCGGAGGTGTTTTATTGCCTCGACCGGATATCAGGTAATTTCAAAAAATCATTTAATAATTTAAACTTAACAATGGAAAAAATTTATCTCAGCGATTCCGGACCGAAAGTATCACCTGCCGTTTATGGTTTTTACAGGTGGAGTGGCAGTTATGTAAACGAGGATAAAATGGAAAAGATCATGAATCTATGTCTTGAACTTGATATCAATACATTCGATCATGGCGATACCTATGGTGATTACACCTGTGAAGAAATTTTCGGAAGTGTTTTTAAAAGAAGCGGTATTAAAAGAGAAAGTATTGTTCTTTTTACAAAATGCGGTATTAATATCCCGCATCCCGCCCGTCCCGATTACCGGGTAAAACATTATGACACGTCAAGAGAACATATCACTAACAGTTTGGAGAACTCTTTACGAAACCTTCGGACCGATTATATCGACGTTTTTTTACTCAACCAGCTGGATCCCTTGTCTAATCTTGAAGAAACGGCACTTACACTGGAGAAGTTGAAGGATTCCGGAAAAATAAAAAATGTAGGTGTGGTTAACTTTTCAGTTTTTCAACATCAGTTGTTAAGCTCATATCTCCGTATACCGATCGTTACCAACCATATTGAATTAAATTTATTGAATACATCCGCATTTGATAACGGTCAGGTTGATTACATCAAACAAAAATATATGCGGCCATTGGCCACTTCTCCATTGGCTCAAGGAAAGATCGCAAACAGCAATGAAAAGATTCCGTTGCGTATCCGAGGTAAGCTGGAAGAATTTGCAGGAAAATATAATTCACATTTTGAGTCCGTTGCGATTGCATGGCTAGTAAAGCTTGGCGCACTGCCCCTTATTGGTACTACTGATGAACAACGGATAAAAAATATTGCAGAAGCCTTCAAAATTAATCTTGACCGGCAGGACTGGTATGAATTGTATGCAGTTTCAAGAGGCGACCTGTAACAGAGTTAATGCTTCCGTTTTCTTAATTGCTGTAACAATGCTTTTAGATCTTTAGGTAACGGAGCTTCCAGCTTTATGATCTCATTACCGGGAGTTTTAAATTGTAAACTCAATGCATGCAATCCAAGCCTTTTAAGTATAGGTCTTTCTTCTAGTTCATTTTTCGACAATTTGAATTTATGTTTAAGGGAAGAAAGCAGGATCGGTTTTCCATCACCATACAGATCATCACATACGACCGGGTGCCCGATATGTTTTGCATGTACTCGTATTTGATGAGTGCGTCCCGTATGAATTTGAAATTGAAGCCAGGAAAAAATCTTAAAATCTTCCAGCACTTCATAATCGGTTAATGATTCTTTTCCCTTTCTATGAACAGTCATCAATCCTTTTTTTCCAGGATGTTCTGCAATTGGCGCCTCAATGTTCCCTTTTTTTTCAGCAAGAGAACCTAAAACAAGCCCTAAATAGATTTTTTCTGTCTGCCTTGCTTCGAATTGCTGGGATAGGTGCTTGTGTGTTGCCTCATTTTTTGCAAACACAATCAGACCACTTGTGTCTTTGTCCAGACGATGAACTGTAAATATGTGTCCATATTTTTCAAGCAATAACTTTTTTAATGAAATATCTTTTCCTTCACGATCAGGAATAGAGAGTAATCCGGAAGGTTTATTCAGTGCAATAAAGTCCGGTGTATCAGCAATAATATAGTTTGAAATTTTTATGTAAGGGTTTTCTGTGTTCATCCGTGTAATCTGTGAGCTACTTTCCTTTTCCAAAGTATTTGAGTTCACGAACTTCTTTTTCATTAAGAAAACGCCATTTGCCTCTTTCAACATTTTTCTTTGTCAAGCCGGCAAACATTACCCGGTCAAGATTTTTTACATCGTAACCAAGGTGTTCAAAGATGCGGCGAACGATCCTGTTGCGGCCACTATGAATTTCCACACCGAGTTGTGTTCTGTCTTTTGTATCTGTATAAGCAAGTTTATCGACTGAAGCAGGACCGTCTTCCAGCACTATTCCTTTTAGTATCTGATCGAAATCCTTTTTATCCAGAGGCTTATCAAGCGTAACAGCGTATATTTTTTTTATTTCATTACTGGGATGAGTGAGTTTTTGAGAAAGATCACCGTCATTAGTCAGCAATAAAATGCCAGATGTATTCCTGTCAAGCCTGCCAACAGGATAAACTCTCTCATTTGTTGCTCTGCGAATCAGATCTAAAACCGTTTTTCTTCCCTGCGGATCATCCGTAGTTGTTATAAAATCTTTGGGTTTGTTCAGTAGGATGTAAATAAGATTTTTTGACGGGAATATTTTTTTGCCATTGACAACGACTTCGTCTTTTGGTGAAACTTTATGGCCCGGCTCTGTAATTATTTTTCCATTCACCTTTACCACGCCTTTTTTTACAATATCGGCTGCTTCACGGCGGCCACTGACTCCTGCATGGGAAATGAATTTATTTAAAGGCATAAGATCCGTGGTTTGGGGCCTTGTGATAGCTGGAGATTGTTTTTGTGGATCAGTATGTTGAATTCTCAGTTCTGCCCTTTTCTTGTCAAAGTACTCCGCTCTTTCTTTCTTTATTTTTTTCTTTTCCTGGCGGAATTGTTCTTTGATAGCAGCATTGCTTTTCTTTTTTATAAACTTATCGAATGGGGATGATTTCTTTTTCATGTGAAGAGTTTACTGTTTTACAACAGGAGGCGCAAAGATAAGAAATGATAATGCTTTTACCGGCTTAAATAAAAAACCCTCCTGGCAACGGGAGGGTTAAAACACATCAGTAGTTTATCTATGAAAGGACCCGTCTTTTGCGAGGCATGTGTTTTCGCATTTCCTGCATTTTTTTCAACTGGTCTTCCGTGAGAATTGATTTCATATTTTCTTTTCTGTTTTCCATTAATAATTTTATCTCTTCTCTTTTTTTCATCATATCCATTGAATTATTTTCTTTGATACCTTTCATTCTCTCAAGCATTTCGCTACGTTGTTTTTTCAGTTTTTCCGTTTGTTCATTATTAAGATCAAGGAGAAGCTTCATCTTTTCCATTCTTGCATTGGCGTCTATTTCAGCGATCTTCTTCCTTTCTGTTTTTATTTTTTCCACCTGTTTTTTTTGCTCCTGACTCAACAAACCCTTCATCTCTTCTCGATGTTTGTTGTTAAGTTCCATCATCTGGAGCTTCCAATCTTTTACCAATATGTCATCCTTTTTTCTCAGCTCCATCATTTTCTTTCTATACTCCTCATTCAGTATTTTCGCTTTTTGCTTTTGCTCATCAGTAAACCTTAGCTTTTCAGCTAACAACTTATCCCGGTACTCCTTTGGGTGGTCCGGTATTCTTTTTTCCTGTGCCCGGGCGACTAAGATCATCACCACGACAACCATCAACCCAACTATTTTTTTCATGACTTAATTTTTTAGTTGTTAAACAGACCGAGTTTGGCTTTTGAAGTTTAATCAAAACTAGGAAATTCTTCGTAGGAGGCCAAAATTCAGGATCAATGGCTAATTTTTATTAGCCAACTGTCCGCAAGCTGCATCAATATCTTTTCCACGGCTGCGGCGAAGACGGGCATTGACCTTATGCTTTTCCAGGTAATTCATAAATAACTCGACCGTTTTTTCATCCGGCTTTTCAAATTTGGCAAAGTCAATGGGGTTATATTCTATAATATTAATAAGATCGGCCGGCACCTGCCGATAGAGTTTAATCAGATCATCTGCATCTTTGAGTGAGTCGTTAAAATTCTTAAAAAGGATATATTCAAAAGTGATCTCGTTTTTTGTTTCTCTATAAAAATAATTTAACGCATCCACCAGGGATTTGATATTGTTGCTATCGTTTATTGGCATTATCTGGTGGCGCTTGGCATCAGTAGCCGCGTGAAGTGATAAGGCAAGCTTAAATTTTACTTTATTATCACCCAACTGTTTTATTTGTTTGGCGACGCCGGCTGTTGATACTGTAATTCTTCTTGGACTCATTCCCAGGCCATCCGGAGATGTAATTCTTTCAATTGCCTTCAACACATTCTTATAATTCAATAGGGGCTCGCCCATGCCCATGAAAACAATATTAGTAAGCTTATGCCCGTAAATTTTTTCGCATTGCTGGTCAATGAGAACTACTTCATCATATATCTCATCGAAAGTCAGGTTGCGTTTTTTATCAATATAGCCAGTTGCACAAAACTTACAACTAAGCGAGCACCCGATTTGAGAAGATACACAAGCCGTGGCTCTTTTTTCCGTTGGGATCAACACGCCTTCTACCAAATGTCCATCATGTGTTTTAAAACTTGATTTCACCGTACCGTCTGCTGAATATTGAGTAGCGTTTATTGTTAATGCAGGAAGCGTAAAATTTTCTCCAAGGGTCTGGCGAAGTTCTTTGCTCAGGTTTGTCATTTCAGCAAAACTGTGTGCATGCTTTTGCCAAATCCATTCATAGACCTGTTTTGTTCGGAATTTTTTTTCACCGAGCCGTTCGAAGTAGTCTTCCAGCTCCTGCAAACTCAAGTGCCTTATATTTTTTAATTCTGTCTTCAACATCATGCAAAGATACGATACCCCCTCACCCTCTAAAGGGGGAATAATATATATTGCGTGAAATTTATGAAGGCTTCCCTTTAGGGAGGATTTAGGAGGGTTTAATGAGAAGTGTTTTTATAATAGATGCAATTCGAACGCCAATTGGAAAATACGGTGGTGTATTATCCACAATTAGGGCCGATGACCTGCTGGCAATCGTTATTCATGCATTGATGGGAAGAAACCATTCCATTGATATGAATGACGTGGAGGAGGTGATAGCAGGAGCAGCCAACCAGGCGGGTGAAGATAATCGGAATGTGGCTCGAATGGCGTTGTTACTTGCAGGTTTACCGGTGAGTGTTGGTGGTGTTACAGTGAATCGATTATGTGCATCGGGTATGCAAAGTATAATGGATGCAACCAGGGCAATTATGTGTGGTGAGGGTGAAATTTATTTTGCAGGTGGTGTAGAGAGTATGACAAGAGCGCCCTTTGTGGTAAGTAAATCCAATGAAGCGTGGGCCCGCAATCCGGAAATGTTTGATACCACCATGGGCTGGCGTTTTGTAAACGAAAGACTGGCTGCAATGTATTATCCATTTACAATGGGAGAAACAGCTGAAAACGTAGCAAAGCAATGGAATATTTCAAGAGCAGAGCAAGACGAGTTTGCCTTTCAGTCGCAGGAAAAATATTTTGCAGCAAAGGAAGCGGGCAAATTCAATAATGAAATTGCTGCTGTTGAAATCAACAGTAAGGGGTTGATCAGCTGGATTACTGCAGATGAACATCCCAGGAAAACTTCGTTGGAAAAACTGGCTGCGTTGAGACCAGCTTTTATTCAAGACGGAACAGTTACAGCTGGTAATTCTTCCGGGATCAATGATGGCGCTGCTTGCTTACTACTTGCAAGTGAAGACGCCGTAAAAAAATATTCTTTAACGCCAATGGCAAAAATTGTTTCAATGGCCTCAGCGGGTGTTGATCCCGCAATTATGGGAGTAGGCCCTGTACCTGCAACACAAAAAGCATTGCAAAGAGCCGGGTTAAAAATCGAAGACATTGGATTGGTTGAGTTGAACGAAGCATTTGCTTCGCAAAGTATAGCATGTATAAAAGAGCTGACTCTAAATCCGTCTTTGATAAATGTAAACGGCGGAGCCATTGCATTGGGGCATCCATTGGGTTGCAGTGGCGCCAGGATCTCCACTACCTTGTTATATGAAATGAAAAAAAGAGATGTAAAATATGGGTTAGCCACCATGTGTGTGGGAGTAGGACAGGGCACAGCAATCATCTATGAATCTGTATAGAATCTTAAAATTATGTGGGAGAAGAATGGATTTTTAAACAACGAAAGTGATACGGCTGCAGCAATGTATCAGCTGGAAAAATTTATTGAGTCTTTTCCTGTTAAGATCAAACAATTTTCGTCAGAACAACTTTTACATAAACCAGCTTCAAACAAGTGGTCCAGGCAGGAAATATTGGGTCATTTGATTGACTCCGCTATAAATAATCTTAAAAGATTTACAGAAATTCAATTTTTACCTCAACCCTATTCTATCATTTCATACCGCCAAAATGAACTTGTAATAGTAAACGATTATCAAAATCTACCGCTGGATCATCTGCTTGATCTCTGGCAAACTTTGAACCGCCAAATTGTTTTCGTGGTGAAAAACATTGCACCTGAGAAGCTGAATTACCCCGTTGATCCACAGTATGAAATTGAAGAAATGAAAACCCTGGCTTGGATCATTTGCGATTACGTGGCTCACATGGCTCATCATTTCAGGCAAATTTTTCCGGGTTAGCGGTAAACCTTATGTGTTTGATTTTGTTTTGGTAATACGAAGAATTAAGGGTTAAAAGATCTGGTCTTTCATCAGGTGAATCAATCATGAATAAATACGCGAGCAACTAAGTCAATGTTTTTATCGATTTTCCCGTGAAAAGTATATTTCATCAGGCGCAGCGATTGTAGATTGAATGTTGCCTATATACGGTTAAGGACAAGATGAATCCCAGAACCTCGAGCCTTGAAAATCACAATTGCGACGCTCTATGGAAATCACTCGTTAAGCAACTTCTTATTAACTAAAACTAATCGCACATGAGAAAAGTAGTACTGCTGCTTATGGCTATTCTCCTTTCCATTAGCCATATCTGGGCACAACAAAGAACAATTACGGGAAAGGTAACTGATGACAAGGGAGCTCCAATACCCGGCGCTTCGGTAATAGTAAAAGGATCAAATACCGGGACAAGCACCGCCGCCGATGGCACCTTTTCCATTTCTGTTCCTCCAAAAGCAAAAGCATTGATATTTTCTGCTATTGGGCTCGGCGAAAAAGAAATCACAATCACTGACAACTCTACTTATGCGGTAACATTGTCAACCAAGACCGGCGACATGACCGAGGTTGTTGTCGTTGCTTACAGTACCAGTAAGAAAACAGATCTGACAGGTGCTGTTTCTACGGTAAAAGCAGTTGATATAGAAAACAAACCCTTTTCTTCAATCGATAAAACGCTGCAGGGACAAGTGGCGGGTGTGCAGTCCGTTGCGGGATCGGGACAGCCTGGAGCAAATCAGGCTATTCTGATCAGGGGAGTTAGCTCTATTACAGCAGCGACTGGTCCTTTGTGGGTTCTTGATGGAGTTCCCATTAATACGGGTGATGCTTCACGTCTGCAAACTACTGCGAACCTATTAAGCACTCTGAACCCTAATGATGTTGAAAGCATCACAGTTTTAAAAGATGCAGCATCCCAATCTATTTATGGAAGCCGTGCCGCAAACGGTGTCATTCTGGTTACAACGAAAAAAGGAAGAGCGGGAAAAACTGTATTCAGATTTGATACAGAACTTGGTATGTCAGACCTTGCTTATGAAAATAGCAGGTACAGGCCGTTGAACGCGAGCGAATATTTTGCCATTACGACCGAAGGCCTTGTAAATTTAGGTGCTACACAAACGCAAATAAACAATACATTGTCGGGTCTTGGTTTTGGAAATGGAGTTGACTATAATTGGTACGAAGCAGTGACCCGCACAGGAACGCAACAACAATATAACTTAAGTGCCCAGGGCGGCAATGAACGTACTACTTTCTATCTTTCCGGAGGTCATTTCATCCAGGAAGGAACCACAATAAATTCCGAATTGAAAAGATACAGTGGAAACATTCGCCTTACCCATAAACCCAATGATAAGCTCAATCTTAATTTCAATTTGAATGGTGGAGCAGTTAATCAAAGAGCACCGCTGGCTGGTGGTGCATTTGGCAACCCGGTCTTGAGTTCGTATTTCCTTTTACCATCGAGGAGTGCATATAATCCTGACGGGTCTTATAATTTTACCAGTTTAGGTGGTTTGCACAATACAGTTGCTTTATCTGAGATCGATAAAAGATTCTTAAGAGAAACGAGCTTGAGAGGGAGCATTTCTGGCGACTATAAAATCTTAAACAATCTCACCTTCAGAACAGCTTATGGAGCCGATTATAATATATTAGAAGAAGATCAATACAATAACCCACTCCATGGTGATGGCGCTGCTTCTAATGGAAGAGCTTTTGCTTATTATACAAGGTATTATAACTGGGTATGGACAAATACACTCAATTATATACAAGACCTGACAAAGAACGGAGACTTGAATCTGAATGCACAGCTTGGATATGAAAGCCAAAAATCCTCAGCGTATTTAACATCGGTTCAGTCACAGGATTTTCCTCCAACTTTAATCCTTACGTATCCATCGGCAGGTGCCAGGCCAACTACTGCCCAGGCAACTATTTCAGAATACTCTTTTTCTTCCATGTTCGGGTCGGCAATTCTGAACTATAAAAACCGGTACGTCGCATCAGGAAGTATTCGTCGTGATGGTTCTTCCCGCTTCGGAGCAAATAATAAATATGGAGCATTTTGGTCTGCAGGTGTATCGTGGAATGTAGACAAAGAGAATTTTATGCAGGCAATAGAGTTCATAAGTCAATTAAAACTGAGAGCATCTTATGGTGTAAATGGTAATGCGGGTATTGGAAACTATGAGTGGCTTCCACTTTATGGATATGGCAACAATTATAATCAATTGCCAGGAAGTGCACCATCGAATGTTGGTGACTCAAACCTTACCTGGGAATTAAATAAGCCGTTAAACATAGGAATTGATGTCAGCTTTTTAAAAAATCGCATAAACATTACCGCAGATTGGTATCAACGTCAGTCAGAAGATCTTTTGCTGAATGTTCCATTATCGCGTACAACCGGCTTTGCGAGTGCAACAAGGAACATCGGTTTTATGGAAAATAAAGGGGTCGAATTAACAATAAATGCTATTCCGGTTAAAGGTCAAAATTTCAATTGGATAGTCGATTTCAATTTTGCGCACAATAAGAATCGAATAAGGACCCTTCCGGGAGGAAATGATATTCCGGACGGTAATTTTATTATCAGAGAAGGAGTAGCCTACAGAACGTTCTACTTAAGAACATACGCCGGCGTGGATCCGGCGAATGGCGATCCATTGTGGTACACTGACCCAAGTCATACAGCTACTACCAGTACTTATCCCCCGGCAGCAACACGTGAGCTGGCTGGGAATGCGCTGCCAAAATACTTTGGATCGCTTACCAATACATTGAACTTTAAACAATTTTCTTTAGAAGCCCAGCTGTATTACAATTTTGGTAATTATGTTTACGATACATGGGGAGGATATTATTTAGGTGCTGGTTTTGGAGCCACATTCAATAAAGTATCGAGAATAATGGATCGTTGGCAAAAGGCTGGTGATGTTACTGACATTCCAAAATATATTTATAATGGTAACAAAAGTTTCCAGAGTGGATCTACATTCTGGCTGAATAAAGGAGATTTTATCCGGTTGAGAAATATCCAGCTGGGATATACGCTTCCTAAAGATTTTTTAAGTAAGATCAAATTGACAAATGCATTCTTCTATGTAAGGGGAACAAACCTTTGGACATGGGTCAAGGATGAAAATTTACCGTTCGATCCTGAGCAAGGCACTACCAGCGCCAGTAACCTGAATGTTTTTATTCCTAAGACTGTTTCTGTTGGTTTGAATTTAGCTTTCTAATTAACTATAAACTTACTATTATGATACATTTTTCAAAATATAAATTGCTAACGGTTCTTGTTTTTGTGGGGCTACTAAGCTCGTGCAAAAAAGAGTTCCTTGAGTTAAATCCTCCCACTTCGTTAACCCCGGACCAGGCATTAGGAACAGAGGCAGATTTGCTTGTGGCTTTGCGTGGGGCGTATGCTGGTTTAAGAGGTGTGGATTTTTATGGCAGAACCATTCCGATTCTCGGAGATATTATGGCCGATAATTCTTACCAGCATTCCTTAAATACAAACAGGTATACATTATATAATAATTATACTTTCAACACCACGGACGGGAATGCCCTCGGCATATGGAATACCGGTTATACAGTTATTTTGCGTGCTAATAACGTTATCAATGCGCCGGTACCGACATCTGCTAAAGTTGATCAGTATAAAGGAGAGGCATATGCTGTAAGGGCCCTGGCATATTTTACACTCATTAGGTATTTTGCCAGGCCATACACTGATAATCCTGCAGGATTAGGAGTTCCGATTTCACTTACCTATAACGCCGATGCCAAACCGCCGCGAAGCACCGTGGCAGAAGTGTATGCACTGATATTAGATGATTTGACAAAAGCATACGCACTCATGACAACATTCACTAACTCGTCTCAGTTCAGTAAATATGCTGCCCGCGCATTACAGGCGAAAGTTTATCTGACTATGGGGGATAAAACGAATGCTAAAACGGCAGCGTTGGATGTAATAAATAACGGTGGTTTTACCTCGCTGACAGCTGCCAACCATGCAACTTACTGGGCAAGCGGATTGATCAGGACCGATAAGCTGGAAACCTTATTTGAAGTTTCATCGGACGCCGTTGCCAATCTCGCTTTTGACGCGCTTTCTTATATCTATAGTCAGGCCGGTAATTATGGTGACCTGGTTGTATCCGATGACTTTTATGCTACGTTCGATGCCGCTGATATCAGGAAAGCATTATACCCGGTGGTGCCCAGACCCGCGAATCCGCCAGGGGCTGCGATTCCAACAGTTAATAAATATCCTGTTATCACTGGTGATTATAGTGATACTAAAGTTTTACGCTTAAGTGAAATGTACCTTATAGCAGCCGAAGCATCGTTGCCGGCCAGTGAGCCTGATGCGCTAACTTATATCAATTATATCACAACAAGAAGAAGTGCTCCTGCTATCGCATCGACCGGGACACAATTGCTTGAAGATGTTCTTGCAGAAAGAAGACGTGAACTTGCTTTTGAAGGCGACAGGTATATGGATTTGATGCGCTTAAAAAGAGATGTTGTCCGTAGTACGAATTATCCTGCTGCAGCAAGAAACATACCTTATAGCAATTTCAGAAGGATATTACCTATCCCACAGACAGAGTTAGATGCGAATGAAAATATCCGGACTCAGCAGAATCCGGGGTTCTAAAAATTTTCTCAGCGAACAGAAGGCCGTTTACCAACGGCCTTTTTTTATCTAAGAAATAAAACTTAATTTTCTTCTTTTGAATTTAAACCCTGAGTCATGAAAAAAATTGCATTCTCAATCCTGGCTACATTATTTATACTAGTGGTAAATGCTCAATCTGATCCTGCGCCGAAACCGCCATTAGAAGACTTTGTCGGTAAATATGTTTTTCCCGAAGGGAGCGTTGTACCCGATGTAGATGTTATATTATCCGGAAGCGCGCTGACCATGACTTCAGCGGCTGGTTCTTCTGCCCTAAATGAATTGGGACGAGATTCCTTTCAAATTGTTGAGTTTAGCGGAATAGCAGTATTTAAAAGGGGAGAAGATAAAAAAGTAAACGGAGTTCATATTGAGGCGCAGGGCTATGTACTCGACGGGCAAAAAAAGAGCGGCGGCAGCTGGGTATTTACTTATTACCTGCGACCCAACAAAGAATTATTACTGGCTAAAAGATAGCTAGAAATCATAGTTAAGTAATTCCTGATGCGAAATCGTTTGCTGACTCCCTTGCAGCAGGTTTTTTATTGTACATGATTTTTCTTCCAACTCTTTGCTGCCAATGATAATTGCGTAGGGAATATTTTTCTTCTCAGCGTATTTAAATTGTTTGTCAAACTTTACATTCTCATGGTAAAGTTCGCAACGGGTATTTTTACCTCTTAACTGCTGCATTAAGCTGAAAGCAGCCTTACTTTCGTTCTCGCCTAAATTAAAAAACAAAACCTGTATGCCTACATGTACTTCCGCAGGGAACAAATTCAATTCTTCCATCACATCATAAATACGATCCACACCAAATGAAATACCAACACCCGGAATATTCGGTACTCCAAACAGGCCGGTAAGATCATCATACCGGCCCCCACCGCCAATGCTTCCGATCTTTATTTCAGGCGGAGCTTTTGCTTCGAAAATCGTTCCTGTATAATAATTAAGCCCCCGGGCAAGAGTAAAATCAATAATAAGCGGTGAGTTCAACGGCCCGGGTTCAGCATTGATAAGATATTTGATTTCACCAATGCCTTTTTTGCCGGATTCGTTCGCTCCGATCAGATCATTTACGGCATTGATCTTTTCAGCATTATTTCCGCCGATACCAAGGTATTTTTCAATGACACCAAGTTGTTTTTCATTTAACCCTTTTGTTTTTAATTCATCTTTTACTTTTTCCAAACCGATCTTATCGAGTTTATCAATTGAAACAGCGATGTCATTCATTCTTTCAGCACCGCCGCATAACTCAGCAAGCGCAGTAAGAATTTTTCTATGATTTATCCTTAGTTCGTAGTGTTTAATTCCTAATTGATTAAAAACCTGGTGATAGATCAATGCCAGTTCAAGTTCGTTGAGTAAAGAATTACTGCCTACCACATCAGCATCGCATTGATAAAATTCCCGATATCTGCCTTTCTGTGGCCGGTCTGCTCTCCACACGGGTTGTATCTGGTAACGTTTGAACGGAAAACTGAGCTGATTGTGATTCATTGCCACATATCTTGCAAAAGGAATCGTAAGATCATATTTTAATGCCCGTTCTGTAAGATCTCTATCATTTTTTCCTTTTAATACATTTTCAAAAGCAGCTTTTGCTTTGTCGATATTACTGGGATCATTCAACCCATTATTCAATATTTTAAAGATCAATTTATCACCCTCGTCCCCATACTTTCCTAACAACGTATCTAAATTTTCCATCGCCGGTGTTTCCAGTGGTTGAAAACCGTATAATTCAAATACATTTCTTATTGTATTGAAAATATAATTTCGTTTGCGAACTACATCTGGTCCGAAATCTCTTGTGCCTTGTGGTATTCCTACTTTAACTTTTGCCATCGATTGTTTTCGATTTAAGTGAGGCTTGAAAATCGCCACTGCTGGAGGGGTTTGGGGAGGCCTTTTTTATAATAGCTTCACATGCTTCTTCAATTAGTTTATATGCCTGGTGAAAGCCAGGTTCTGGTCCATACCATGGATCAGGTACATCAACGTTTTGCCCGGGAAATAATTCATTCAATAGTAAATCAACTTTTTTTTCATCAAAGTTTTTCTTTGCTATACTTCTCATTTCGTCAATTACATCTGCAGACATGGCATAAATTTTATCAAAACGGTTAAAGTCCTCTGCAACAAATTTTCTTTTCCTTTGTTTGCATATATCAATACCATTCAGCTTCGCTACTTTTTGCGAAAGCGGATGCGGCGCCTCACCAATATGATAATCATTTGTTCCTGCACTTTCCACACTCCATTTTAAACCGGCCTTCCATGCTTTATCCTGAAGAATCCCTTCAGCCAACGGACTGCGACAAATATTTCCCAAACACACCATTAAAATTTTCATGAAGCAAATGTCTGGCAAAATGAATAATTAATAATTATTAATTACTAATTATTTGTTGTGGACGTTTCGGTCTATGGAAAGGTTTTGGAATTGCATCTTATTCTAAAAGTATAGCCATGACTAACAAAGAAATCCTGCAAGCAGACCTGCTTGACATTTTATTCGAGCATCGAAACAAATTATATGGGGCTTACGCATTGCGTAAAACGTATACCCAGCGATTGCGATTAGCTCTCGGTGTTGCATTGTCAACTGTATTGCTTTTTGTTTTTATGTCATTTATCAAAAAGAATAGCAATACAGATCGTTTGGATAAGCGGGATTCAAATGCAATGCAATTAACAGAAATTGACCTTTCAAAGACAGACGACCCCAAACCTCCGGCACCAAAACGTGAAATAAAACCACCGAAGGCAGAAGTCGATTATCAGCAATTTAGAATTGTCGAAGATGATCAAGCTGACGCCGATATAGCTGATATTACAGATATACAGAATGCTAATATTGGTGATCAAAATATCGAAGGCGAAAGACCCGATGACCTTGCTACGACAATAACTCAATCAAACGGCACCGGAGATGTTGCGGAAAAAAAGCCAGATGAAACGGATAAGCCTGCTCTTCCAACCCGTAATGCCAGTTTTCCCGGGGGTACAGCAGCCTGGCTTCATTTTTTACGCCGATTTTTGCAATCGCCTGAAGATCTTGAACCGGGACAAAGAGTAGAGGTACAAGTCCGGTTTTGGGTTGATATTGATGGTAGTGTTTCAAAGGCCGAGATCATTAAAAGTGGCGGAAAATCATTCGACAAGGAAGTGTTGCGAGTGCTGAAAAAAATGCCGGCATGGGAACCGGCGATTCAAAATGGAAATTATGTGGCCGTGGCATATACACAGCCGGTAATTTTTATCGGGGTGGAAGAGTAAAAATTTTTATCTTGCCGGTCCCCGAAACCAACCGCTCATTTATGGTATTTGACGATAAAGAAAGAAATACTTCATCCTGGCTGCGAAACATTTATGATTACACGATGGGTGTATTATGGTTCGCACTCGGGATTTTTCTTTTATTTCATAAAAAACTGGGAATCGATCTCAAGCTTACTGACAAGGAGATGGTTTTGACGAATATATTTGGAGCAAGTAGTGTTTTATATGGTTTGTTCAGAATTTACAGGGGATATAAAAATAAATAATCAGTAAAAAGAAAGCATGCTGAGAAAAAGAGATTGGTGGAAATTTTTTTTGCTCTTTGTTTTGCTGGCGTGTCGTTCAAAAAAAACAGATCCTACTATAGACACTCATGAAAAAGGAACAATACATATCAGTGCAGATGAGTCTTTCAAGCCGGTAATTGATGCGCAGGTGCAAGTGTACGAAGCCGATTATCCTGATGTAAAACTAATTGTCGATTATAAACCAGAAGCTGATTGTCTCAATGATCTTACTGTTGATTCTGTAAGAATGATAATCGTCACACGACGGATCAGTGATGAAGAAAAAGCTTTTATTGAAGATTCATTGAAAGTATCGCCGGATCAAATGATGATGGCTTATGATGCAATTGCTGTGATTGTTCATCCGGATGAAGAAATTCGTCGTTTTACGATGAAGGAAATAAGAGAAATCTTACAGGGGAAATTTAGGAAAAATTTAATCCCTGTTTTTGATGGGTTAAAAGCAACCAGCACGGTACGTTTCATCGTCGATTCAGTGTTGCATGGTGATTCGCTTACAGGGAAAGCACTTGCAGCAAGGAGCAGCGAAGAAGTTATCGATTATGTCTCAAAAAATCCTGCTGCTGTCGGTTTTATCGGTGTTAGCTGGATCGGGAACAAAGATGATGAGCAACAGCAAAGTTTTTTGACAAGAGTGAGACTTGCCGAAATTGAATGTAAAGGCCTGCCTGGTCAGTATGTACAACCCATACAGGTGAATATTTACAACGGATTGTACCCTTTGACCCGAGAATTGGTATTTATTTTGAAAGAAAGCTACAGAGGCCTTGGTCATGGGTTTTCCAGCTTTATGACAAGTGAGAGAGGACAGTTGATTTTTCGAAGGGCTTATCTGGCACCCGGATATCTACCGTTTATCGTAAGACCGGTAAAAGTTCGGGAATAATTAATGGCTATATTTTTTAACATATAAAGAGAACGAAATGAAGAAGACCTTTTTTACATTATGCACCGTGTTTGCACTTGCAAATCTTAATACGGGAGCTCAAACCGTACAGGAGGGAATTAACCATCTGTATGCTGATCGTTTTAAAAGCGCTGAGCAAACGTTTCAGAAAATTCTGGCTACAAATCCAAATGCGCTTGAAGCTACCTATTGGCTGGGCCAAACTTATCTTGATAAGGATGACAATGAAGCTGCACGTCAGCTTTATGATAAAGCACTTGCTGCAAACGGCAACGCCCCATTAACAATGGTTGGGAAGGGCCATGTATTGTTGCTTGACAAAAAATTAGATGAGGCCCGCCAGATGTTTGAATCAGCATTAACCGTTAGCCGCACAAAAAAAGGAGATGATCCTGGTGTTTTAAATGCGATTGGGCGTGCGAATGTGGATGCCAAAGAAGGTAACCTTACCTACGCAGTAGAGAAGCTCGAGATGGCTTTGCAAAGAGAACCCAAAAGTGCTGACATCGCGCTTAACCTTGGAAATGCGTATCGTAAAAAAGATCCGGGTCAGGGGGGTGGAAAAGCCTATGAAATGTATAAACTGGCTTCGCAACTCAGTCCCAATTTTGCTTATCCATATGTACGGATTGCCGCATTATTTGAGACGCAAAAGCAATGGGACCTTGTGTTGGAGAATTTAAACAAGGCAATACAGGTAGATCCAAATTTCAGTCTTGCATATTATGAGTTGTTCTATTATTACTTCTTTGCAAAACAAGATTATACGCAGGCAGAAGCTATCTTAAATAAGTATATTGGCACAAGACAGAATGAAGATAAAACTGAAGATGATTATATGTATTCGCAGTTATGCTGGGCTAAAAAAGATTGGAACTGCGCTATTACAAAAGCGGAAAGTGTGAAAACTGCAATGGGTGCAAAAGTAAAACCGAGAGTGTTTAAGCAATTAGCGTATTCCTATTTGGGTAAAGGTGATCTTGCCAGTGCAAGGACGAATATTGACGAATTTTTTAAAAGAACAAAAGATGATCCTCTTCCTGCAGACTTTGAATTAAAAGCAAACATCTATCAGGGTGGTGGCGCATCATGCGAGGAAATATATGCATTGTATTTACAAGGTGCGGCAGCAGATACGGTGGTTCAATCAAAGATAGATTTTATGACAAAAGCTGCAGATTTCTTTAAAACAAAGAAATGTACAAAACAGGAAGCTGATATGCGATTAGCGATTTATACTGCAAGACCCAATGCAAATCCCACCTATTTGGTAAATATCGGTATTCTCTATTCACAAGCTGGTGAATTGTTGAAAGCTGATACAATTTTTGCAAATTATATTAGCCTTGCACCAGATAGCATCTATGGTTATTATTGGAGAGGCAGGATAAGTTATATGATTGATACTACAATGTCGGTTGAACCATATATCACAAACTTGTTAACGAGCAATGAAAAAGCGTTGGCCATCGCAGGAACAGATAAACCAAGATACAAGTCGATGGGAACAAATGCCGCGTTGGTATTAACAGGATATTGGAATAACATCAGAAGCAGTAGAGATTCAGCCTATGCCTATCTTTTAAAAGGCCTTGAGATCGATAGCACGAATATGCAATTGAAAAATATCAAAGAAATATTTGACAAACAGCCAACCAAAGGAACCAAGCCGCCGGCAAAGGCAGTTGGTAATAAACCAGCAGCTTCCATCAGGAAGCCAGCCAGTAAAGCGTAGTCCAGGTTTTCTTCTATTTATAGCAAAGTCCTTCCCGTCACTGGGAGGGATTTTTTTTGGCTAAAAGTTTTTGCAAGCGATGGGCAGTTTGCAGCAAATGTTTGTCCATTTGTTGTTTCCCTGTTCGCTTCTGCTCCTTAATCTCCAGCCTATAATTATTAAGGTAAATTCATCATGCTGACTTATTTTTGTCGCCTAGATATACACCTATGTTCCAACTTCTTCAAACTGATCTGGGCAATGTGGTGAACGATGTGAAAAGTTCCGGGAGTTATATCCCGGTCGCGATACAGGTTGTATTGGTGGTGGGACTTATAAGTTTTTTATTAGCGGTTACGCATTTGCTTGGCCCTAAAAGAAAAACGGCCGATAAACTAGAAAATTTTGCCAGTGGGATTGAATCGCATGGTGAAGCCCGCCAGCCAATGGCTATTAAATATTTTCTGGTCGCAATTTTGTTTGTATTGTTTGATGTCGAGGTGATATTTTTTTATCCCTATGCAGTTAATTTCAAAGGTCTCGGTTGGGAAGGTTTCTGGGCTGTAATGATGTTTGTATCTTTTTTCTTGTGCGGATTTATCTACATCATTAAAAAAGGTGCGTTGAAGTGGGAGGATTGAACACCGGTCCCCTAAAGAGGAACTTAGGTTGAACTCTTTTCATGAAAAAATTGTTTAAAAAATTATCACCCTTAAATCATGAATTTGAATAGTAATATAATCTTAAACTCTTGAAGCTTCAAAACTTTCCGCCTATGCGGAGTTGGGGGTAAATCTTATGGCTCGTCCTGTATCATATAATGTAAATAATAAGCCGCTTGAAAAAGACATTTCGATCGCTGGTATGCCGGAAGGACAACAGGGCGAAGGCTTTTTTGCTACCAAGCTGAGTGACGTTGTAGGTCTGGCAAGAAAAAACTCTATTTGGCCTTTGCCATTTGCTACTTCATGCTGCGGTATTGAATTCATGGCTACGATGGGCTCACATTATGACCTGGCAAGGTTCGGGAGCGAAAGGGTAGGGTTCTCCCCAAGACAATGTGACCTTTTAATGGTAATGGGAACTATCGCAAAAAAAATGGGACCTGTTGTTAAACAAGTTTACTTACAAATGGCAGAACCAAGATGGGTAATAGCTGTTGGAGCCTGTGCCTCTTCAGGAGGAATATTTGATACCTATTCTGTGTTGCAAGGGATTGACCAGGTGGTGCCAGTAGACGTATATGTGCCTGGATGTCCCCCAAGACCGGAAGCAATCATTGATGGCGTGATGAGAATACAAGATCTGATCGGCAAAGAAAGTTTAAGAAGAAGAAATGGCGACAGGTACAAAGCATTGTTAGAGAGTTATGGAATACAATAGAAATTAGGAAGTCAAAAGTAAAATGGACTTTTGATTTTTGACTTTTAACTTTTGACTTATGTCGTTGACAAACGATAGAGTAAAACAAAGAGTGATTGAAAAATTCGGAGAGCAGGTGACTGCTTTTTCTGAACCATATGGTATGCTAACGTTTGAAGCACCAAAGGAAATGAACCTCAAGGTGCTTAATTTTTTATATGATGACGAGGAACTTAAATTTCGGTTTCTTACAGATTTGCAGGCGGTGCATTATCCCGATGAAAAAGGACGAGAGCTTGCTGTTGTTTATCATCTTCATAATCTCGTTGACAATGTTCGGATTCGTTTCAAAGTATTTACAGATATAAGTACTCCGGATGTTTACACGGCTACAGGTTTGTTTTCAGGTGCTAACTGGATGGAAAGAGAGACCTATGATTTTTTCGGAGTGAATTTCGTTGGACATCCTAACCTGAAACGAATTTTGAATGTTGATGAAATGGATTATTTCCCATTAAGAAAAGAATATCCACTGGAAGATCAAACAAGAATTGATAAAGATGATGAAATGTTTGGAAGAGGGTAGAGAGAAGTGTGCTGATATGCCAATTTGCTAATGCGATGCATAGAGTTACAGAACGATGAACAGTGCCCTTCGATGAACTCAGGGGGAGCCTAAGATTTAATATCGAATTGAAGGAAATTATTAATCAATAAGGAAATTAAAAGTTCGCCGCGGCGGATTGAGGTATGACAGAACATGACCACATAAAATTACCGGAAGGTTCAATTGAAAAAACCACCACTACAATTAACCTGGGGCCAACACATCCTGCGACTCATGGGGTATTTCAAAATATTTTGGAGCTGGATGGAGAAAGAATTGTTTCGGCAGAACAAACCGTGGGATATATTCATCGTGCATTTGAGAAACTGGCTGAACGCAGACCACTCTATCAGGTTACTCCATTGACTGATCGTCTCAACTATTGTTCTTCGCCCATCAACAACATGGGTTGGCATATTACCTGCGAAAAATTATTGCACATAAAAACTCCGAAGCGGGTTGACTACCTGAGGGTGATCATTATGGAGTTGGCCAGGATTTCAGATCACCTGATTTGTAATTCGATTGTTGGCGTGGATACGGGGGCATATACAGGATTTTTGTACGTGATGCAATACCGCGAATTGATTTATGAGATCTACGAGGAGATCTGTGGTTCCCGGCTTACAACCAATATTGGTCGTATCGGTGGTTTTGAAAGAA
The DNA here is from genome assembly GCA_025923075.1 of Chitinophagaceae bacterium. Taxonomy (GTDB): domain Bacteria; phylum Bacteroidota; class Bacteroidia; order Chitinophagales; family Chitinophagaceae; genus VBAS01. The sequence continues at coordinate 30,056 of JAICGN010000018.1, read as the reverse complement.
ATTTCAATGATATTGCTTTTCAAAAGTTGGATAAGTTTCTTGCCGAATATCCGAAAGTGCTGAAGGAATTCATTGACCTGTTTGAGCGCAACAGGATCTTTATAGAACGTACGCAAAACACAGGTGCTATCAGCGCAGACCGCGCATTGAATTATAGTTTTACAGGCCCCAACCTTCGCGCAGCCGGTGTTGATTATGATGTCAGGATTCATACGCCTTATGCAAGCTATGAGGATTTTCAATTCAATGTCCCTATTGGTACAACAGGTGATAATTTCGATCGCTGGCAGGTCCGTAACGACGAAATGTGGGAATCATTGAGCATTATCGAACAAGCCTATAGAAAAGTCCAGGAATTTAAAGGTGCGGAGGCAGAAGTTTTTCATGCTGATGTGCCTGAATATTATTTGCCGGAGAAAGAAGATGTGTACACAAAAATGGAAGCATTGATCTGGCATTTTAAGATCATTATGGGCGAAACAAAGATTCCTGTAGGAGAAGTATATAGTTGTGTTGAAGGTGCCAATGGCGAAGTCGGCTTTTATTTAATAAGTGATGGCGGTCGCACGCCTTATCGGTTGCATTTCCGGAGACCATGCTTTATCTATTACCAGGCTTTCGAGGAAATGACAAAGGGAAGCATGATGAGTGATGCAATCATCACCCTGAGCAGCTTGAATTTGATTGCGGGAGAAATGGATGCATAATAAGTAAAAATTAGAAAGTAAAAAATCAAAAGTGACTTTTTTGAATTTTTACTTTTGACTTTTGGGTTTATATGGTAAAATTCTCAGATAGTAAATTAAAAGAAGTTGAACAGATCATTCAGCGGTATCCTGAAGGCAAACAAAAAAGTGCCCTCATACCTGTATTGCATTTGGCGCAGGAAGAATTTGGAGGATGGTTGAGCGCAGAAACAATGGATTACGTGGCTTCCGTATTAAATCTTCAGCCGATCGAAGTGTATGAAGTAGCGACTTTTTACAGCATGTATAATTTGAAACCTGTTGGCAGGTATTTATTTGAAGTTTGCCAAACAGGGCCATGCATGCTGAATGGAAGCGATAATATCATAAAGTACATTTTTGAAAAGCTGGGAATCAGGCCAGGTGAAACAACAACAGATGGAATGTTTACTTTGAAGACGGTGGAATGTCTTGGTGCTTGTGGCTATGCACCGATGATGCAACTGGGAAAGAATTTCCGGGAACATTTGACAAAAGAAAAAGTGGACGCGGTAATTGATGAATGCAGGCAGAAAGCTGCAATTAATAATTAGTAATGAAGAAAACTGTTCTTGCATTTTTGATTTTAGGATTTGTAAATAGCTCTTTTGCACAGATCGATAGCGCTGGATTAAAGACTGCAATGCAGCAATTGGATAAAGCTCTTTTACAAAAAGATCAGCAGGTATTGCAAATGGTGCTGCATAAAGAAGTCAGTTATGGTCATTCCAATGGATGGATTCAAACCAAGAGTGACATTTTAAATGACTTTACGAGCGGCAAATTGATCTATAATAGAATTGAGAATAACAGCTCTGCGATAGTTACTATAAGTAAGAAATATGCTACTGTGAAAACGAATACAAATGCGGAGGGGATGGTGAATGGAACCGCATTTAATTTGAAACTGCATATTATGCAGTTTTGGGTAAAAACCAAAAAGGGTTGGCGGTTGATAGCAAGACAGAGTGCAAAACAAAGTTGAATAATAAAATAACTTGAGGACATCGCTTCGTTGCTTTGCTCCTCGCAAGGTATATGGGAAGAAAATTATTATTGGACAACATTGGTGTTGAAGGCATACGGTACTACGATGCTTACCGCAAGCATGGCGGTTATCGAAGCGTTGAAAAGGCATTGAAGACAATGACACCTGAACAGGTAACGGATGAAGTAAAGAAAAGCGGATTGCGTGGTCGCGGGGGTGCGGGGTTTCCTACAGGAATGAAATGGGGTTTCCTTGCAAAGCCTGCAGGTGTTCCGCGTTATCTTGTTGTGAATGCCGATGAATCCGAACCAGGGACGTTTAAGGATCGTTACCTGATGGAGTTTATCCCTCATTTATTGATCGAAGGGATCATTACTTCATCTTATGCTATTGGATCAAATCGTTCCTATATATACATACGTGGTGAGTTTGCATGGATTGATGGTATACTGGAACAAGCTATTACCGAAGCAAAAAACAACGGATTTCTTGGAAAGAATATTTTAGGCAGTGGCTTTGATTGCGAAATTTATGTCCAGCGTGGTGCAGGAGCTTATATATGTGGCGAGGAAACCGCATTGCTTGAATCGCTTGAAGGCAAGAGAGGTAACCCGAGGATCAAACCGCCTTTCCCGGCCGTTAAAGGTTTGTGGGATTGTCCAACGGTTGTGAATAATGTAGAAACAATTGCGGCAGTAGTTCCGATCGTGAACGATGGCGGCGATGCATATGCAAAAATTGGCATTGGTAAATCAACAGGAACTAAACTTATCTCGGCGTGCGGCAATATCAATAAGCCAGGTGTTTATGAGCTTGAAATGAATATTTCTGTCGAAGAGTTTATTTACAGTGACGAGTATTGTGGTGGCATTGCAAACAAAAAAAGACTCAAGGCTTGTATTCCCGGCGGCTCGTCGGTTCCTATCTTACCTGCAAACTTGTTATTGACGACTGCCAAAGGTGAAAAAAGAATGATGACATACGAAAGTTTGGCTGATGGAGGTTTTGCAACCGGTTCAATGATGGGAAGCGGTGGTTTTATAGTTATGGATGAAGATCAATGTGTGGTAAAACATACGTATACGCTGGCAAGATTTTATCGTCACGAAAGTTGTGGGCAATGTTCTCCTTGCCGAGAAGGAACCGGTTGGATGGAGAAAATTTTACTGAACATAGATAATGGAAAAGGCAAGATGAGTGATATCGATCTGTTGTGGGATATTCAAAGAAAAATTGAAGGCAATACGATTTGCCCATTGGGTGACGCAGCAGCATGGCCTGTTGCCGCAGCCATTCGGCATTTCAGAGATGAATTTGAATGGCATGTATTGAATCCTGAAGAATGTTTGAAGAAAAATTATGGTTTGGCGAATTATGCGAAACCATTGGAAATAGTGGCGTAAGTCAAAATTCAAAAGTAAAAAGTCAAAATTTAAAAGATGGAAAATAAAAAAGAACTTGAGGCTTTTGAATTAGAGGAAGAAGAAAGACCCTATAATATCAGGCACCAGATGTTATTTTTTTTCAAAAGAGGTTGTGCTATTTGTAAAGAGATGTAAGTATGATAAAGTTTATAGCTGGCTATTTGATCAGCTTGTCAGGAGTGCTACCTCTATTGGAGCAACTATTGTAGAAGGAAAGGCCGGCAGTTCGAAAAACGATTGGAAAAATTTTTATGTAATTGCATTGAAGTCTGCCAACGAAACGAAATACTGGTTATGTCTAATTCGAGATACGTTGGATGTTGATAAGATAAAGGTTGCAGAATTGTTAGGAGAAGCAGAAGAGATATCAAATATTATTGCAGAAATCATCATGAATGCTGATGACATAAAATAAACAGTTTTTGAATTTTGACTTTATAAAATGGCTGAAGAAAAAAAAATATTTAAAATAACTATTGACAACATCACTATTGACGTTGAGCCCGGAACAACTGTTCTCCAGGCGGCACGAAAAATTGGAGGAGATGTCACGCCGCCTGCCATGTGTTATTATACACATTTGAAAGGCAGTGGAGGTAAATGCCGCACTTGTTTGGTCGAAGTGGCCGCTGGTTCCGCAGCCGATCCGAGACCAATGCCAAAGCTTGTTGCAAGTTGCCGTACGAATGTAATGGACGGAATGGTTATAAAAAGTCTTACAAGTGAGAAAGTGCTGGATGCCAGAAATGCTGTGGTGGAGTTTTTATTGATAAATCATCCGCTTGATTGCCCAATATGCGACCAGGCTGGTGAATGTGATCTTCAGGATCTTTCCTATGAGCATGGAACTGAAGCCACGAGGTATGAATTTAAAAGAAGAACATTTGATAAGGAAGATATCGGACCATACATACAGCTGCATATGACAAGATGCATTCTTTGTTATCGTTGTACTTATGTTGCTGATCAGTTAACAGATACTCGTGTGCATGGTGTATTGGATCGTGGTGATCATTCTGAGATTTCGACTTATATATCAAAAGCAATTGACAATGATTTTTCGGGAAACATGATCGATGTATGTCCCGTTGGCGCATTAACCGACAGAACATTCCGCTTTAAGAATCGTGTATGGTTTACAAAACCCATGGATGCACATCGCAATTGTGATAAATGCTGTGGTAAAGTAACGTTGTGGCTTCGCGGTGATGATGTACTGAGAGTGACTGCAAGAAAAGATCAATGGGGTGAAGTACAAACTTATGATGGAAAGCCCGGTTGGATCTGTAATGCTTGCCGTTTTCATAAAAAACATAAGTATGATTGGGAAGTGGAGGGATTGACAAATATTACACGTCATTCAGTTATCTCACAGGGAAAATATCCCGGGCTGAAAATGCCTAAGGAAACGATTGCCGAAGTAATGGGAGGTAAATCGCCGAATTTACTGATGGATATTCATGAGATAAGCGGAGTGAATGATCCCGATATAGATTTAAGTAAAATAGAAGGACCGGCAACAAGTAATACCTTTAACCCCGACCCTTGAGGGGCTAAAGGGCAGTGTAACACAATTAGAAAGGTCAGAAACAGAAAAGTGAGGAATGATTAATTTATAGATATAACTGTCCGCCCTAGGCGGATTTAGGATTTATGATCGACTGGGGAATTTTATTGGAGAAATCAATTTTGATCCTCGCAGTAGTGACAATATCGCTTGTTATTGCTATGTATGCAACATGGGCAGAACGAAAGATCGCCGCTGTAATCCAGGACCGTCGTGGACCAAACAGGGCCGGACCTTTTGGATTGTTACAACCTGTTGCCGATGGATTAAAACTTTTTATGAAAGAAGAGATCATTCCGAATGCCTCTTCTAAATTTCTCTTTATTGCGGGACCGGCGCTGGCGATGATAACTGCGCTGATGACGAGTGCAGTAATTCCGTGGGGGCCCTCCATTAATTTATTTGGCAGGGACATCAACCTGCAGATCGCTGATATTAATATTGGAATGCTGTATGTTTTTGGTGTTGTGAGTCTTGGGGTATATGGAATTATGATCGGCGGATGGGCTTCCAACAACAAATTTTCTTTGTTGGCTGCTATTCGCGGTGCTTCACAAATGATCAGTTATGAATTGGCAATGGGTCTTGCATTGATCGCATTATTGATGCTGACTGGTTCTTTGCGATTAAGTGTGATAGTTAGTCAGCAAAGCGAGGGGATGTTTAATTGGAACGTCATGTACCAACCATTAGGCTTTATTATATTCTTTATTTGTGCGTTAGCTGAATGCAATCGAACTCCTTTTGACCTACCCGAAGCAGAAAATGAATTGAACTTTGGTTATCACCAGGAGTATTCATCGATGAAACTTGGTTTTTATTTATTTGCTGAATACATCAATATGTTTATCAGTGGTGTGGTAATGTCAACACTGTTTTTTGGTGGTTATGATATTCCATTTGTGAATGAAGCGAATTGGGGAAATGCCTGGTGGGTGGGGCTAGTTGGATTTGGCGTATTAATGACAAAGGCTTTGTTCTTTGTGTTTGTGTTTATGTGGATACGATGGACAATTCCACGTTTCCGGTATGATCAATTGATGAATTTGGGATGGAAATCATTGATCCCGCTTTCGCTGTTGAATATGGTGATAACAGCGGTCGTAATATTGTTGTTAAATAAGTGAGTAGTGCTTTCGTGAGACGTGAAACGTGATACAATTTTTTGACTTTTGACTTTTCACGTTTGCTGAATAGAACTTGGTAAAGCACAAGGGTGTGACGTAACGGAAGCTAAATAGAATTGTATAGTTGGGCTCATAAAAATATATTTGCGAACTTCTTGAAATAATAATATGCAGACACTAACTAACAGGGCAAAATTGGTAGATCGGAGACCGATGACAGCGCTGGAAAGAATTTACCTGTGGAATATTCTGAAAGGTATGATAATCACTTTCCGGCATATATTTAAAAAGAAGGCAACGATCAATTATCCTGAACAAAAAAGAAGTTTCAGTGCAGTGTTTCGCGGCGTGCAAATTTTAAATCGTGATGAGGAGGGTCGTGAAAGATGCACTGCCTGCGGTTTATGTGCGGTAGCCTGTCCGGCAGAAGCGATCACAATGGAAGGTGCTGAACGTTTGCCCACTGAAGAACATTTATATCGTGAGGAGAAATATGCAGCAAAATATGAGATCAATATGCTGCGTTGCATATTCTGTGGTTTGTGTGAAGAGGCTTGTCCAAAAGATGCGATCTATCTATCGCAAACCTTTGCACAGGCGAATTACTCACGGGAGGGGTTTATTTATAAAAAGGAAGATTTGCTGATCCCGCATCCTAAGGAAAATCCTGAAGCGTATGCAAAGGCGTTAGGGGAAAGGAAAGCAAAAAATAATTAATAATTATTAATTAATAATTATTGCTGGCTAACTGAATATTGAGAATGGGTATTACTCAAATATTATTTTGGATACTTTCAGTAATGGCACTGTTCAGTGCCTTAATGGTTATTACCAGTAAAAATCCAATGCACAGTGTGATCTGGTTGATCATAGTATTTTTTGCTATCTCGGGTCATTACCTTCTTCTTAATGCTCAATTTTTAGCCATTGTAAATATTATTGTTTATGCAGGCGCTATTATGGTGCTGTTTCTTTATGTATTGATGTTGATGGATCTGAAAAAAGAAACGGAGCCCGCAAAAAATCGTTGGTTGAAAGTCGCCGGTGCTATGGCAGGGGGAAGTTTGCTATTGGTATTGGTAGCTGCATTGAGAAAAGTAGATATAGAAAATGGGATTGCCGAAACCAGAACGGGTGACATAGGATTGATTGAAAATTTAGGAACAGCGTTATTCACTGAATACGTGGTGCCATTTGAAATAAGCAGTATTCTATTTTTAAGCGCTATGGTAGGTGCCGTGGTGATTGGGAAGAAGGAATAAACAAACCCCCTGTCCCCCTAAAGGGGGAATTTAGGTGGTGCCGTTCTTCATTAATTGATCTTTTAAATCTTTAGATAATCTGAAAAGCCCTTTAGGGGTTTGGGTATGCCGATCAATTATTACATATATCTGTCTGTTGCACTTTTCTGTATTGGAATCGTGGGCGTGCTTACAAGACGTAATGCTATCATAATATTCATGTGCATTGAGCTTATGCTGAACGCTGTGAATATATTGCTCGTTGCATTCTCCAAAATGCATCATTTTAAAAATGCAGCGGTAAATGCATCTGCAGGAACTGACGGGCAGTTATTTGTTTTCTTTATTATGGTGGTGGCGGCGGCTGAGGTAAGTGTGGGATTAGCGATAATTGTAATGATGTACAGAAATATTCATTCGGTGGATATAAACTTTTTGAACAGGCTGAAACATTAGAAACCCCTGTCCCCCCAAAAGGGAACACAGGTGGTAATTACAATATATAAAAGTTTAATAAGCCCCTTTAGGGGTTTGGGGTATGAGGAACGCTTTAGAATTATCTTACCTGGTGCCGCTATTTCCTTTGATCGGGTTTCTGATCATTGGATTAGGCAGACGATATTTATCAAAACCGTTGACGGGAGTCATTGGAAACGGTGTTATTCTTTTGTCATTTTTAATGAGTATTTGGATCTTTTTCCAGGTGAAGGAAGGAAATTCCGGTGTTGTTGATTATTTCAATTTTATTTCTGCCGGAAGTTTAAAAATTCCATTTTCATTGCAGATCGATGCACTGTCATCTTTATTCCTTTTGATAATAACGGGAGTTGGTTTCCTGATCCATGTTTATTCAGCATCATACATGCATCATGAAAGCAAAGAACATTTTGCCCGCTACTTTTCTTATCTCAATCTCTTTGTGTTCTCCATGTTGCTACTGGTAATGGGCGGCAACTTTGTAATTCTCTTTATCGGTTGGGAAGGCGTAGGTCTCTGTTCTTACCTGCTTATCGGCTATTGGTTTAAAAACACTGAATATAATTATGCTGCCCGAAAGGCATTTGTAATGAACCGTATCGGTGATCTTGCATTTCTTATTGCAATCTTTATGATCATTGCAAAAGTGGGCTCAGTAGATTTCAGTGCTGTATTTTCTGCCGAAGGACTACAAAAACTTTCTCCTTCAGTAACCTTGATCACTCTTTTATTGTTTATCGGTGCCACAGGCAAGAGTGCACAGATACCGTTATATACATGGTTGCCGGATGCCATGGCGGGCCCCACACCGGTATCAGCATTGATCCATGCCGCAACAATGGTTACTGCCGGCATTTACATGATTGCCAGGAGCAATGTATTGTATTCATTGAGTGAAGTAACCTCGAATATTGTCGCTTATATCGGGTTGGGCACAGCATTGCTTGCGGCAACAATTGCTTTAAAACAAAATGATATAAAAAAGGTCTTGGCGTATTCCACCGTAAGCCAATTAGGCTATATGTTTTTGGCGTTGGGTGTCGGCGCCTATACAGCCGCAGTATTTCATGTAATGACCCATGCGTTCTTCAAAGCATTATTATTTCTTGGCAGCGGTAGTGTGATTCATGCCATGGGTGGCGAGCAGGATATACGCAATATGGGCGGCCTGAGTAAGAAATTAAAATGGACGTTTTTCACTTTCACAATCGGATGTATCGCTATCGCAGGTATTCCACCGTTCAGCGGTTTCTTTTCCAAGGATGCAATTCTTTTAAGTGCATTTGAAAAAAATCCCGTGATGTACGCTATTGCACTATTCACTGCATTACTTACAGCATTCTATATGTTCCGGTTATTGTTTGTTACGTTTACCGGCAAGTTCAGAGGTACTCATGAACAGGCACATCATTTACATGAAAGCCCGGCATTAATGACAATACCACTTATTATTCTTGCAGTGCTGTCAATCGTTGGTGGTTTTGTAAATATTCCAGTAGTATTTATAAAAGATGGAGAAAGCCTAACAGAATTCCTTTCGCCGGTAATTGCAAAGCATGGAGGCCACGAAGTATCTCATTCTACTGAATATTTGTTGATGGGTTTATCAACCGTCTTAATAGTAGGAACTATTGTATTTGCATGGTTCCGGTTTAAGAATTTCCAGCCACGTGAGGAGAAAGGACTCGGAAAAGTATTGGAGAATAAATGGTATGTGGATGAATTGTATGAGAAGGTTATAGTAGCGCCATTGAACAGGTTTGCAGGTTTTCTGAATGATATTTTTGAAAGATATATAATCGATGGTGTTGTAAATGGGGTAGGCCGCGCAGTAAATTATGGGAGTCGCCAGTTAAGATTATTACAAAGCGGGCAGGTGGGCAGTTATGTGCTGCTGATGGTGTTATCAATATTGGTTTTATTACTGTACCAGTTTTTTATCAGAAAGTAGAACCCCCTGTTTCCCGCCGCGGCGGGGGAACTTAGGATGGAAATACTTTCTTCTGAACAATATAAAAACTGAAAGAATTATTTGACTTAAAGCTAAAAAGGCCCTTTAAGGGTTGGTTTACTTATGATCTCATTGTTACTGATATTAATTCCATTGTTGAGCGGGGCTGCGGCATTTTTTCTTAAGCAGGGAAATTCGGCACGGTCATGGGCATTGGCTTCTTCTTTTGCTACTGTCATAGTTTCATTACTTGGCCTTACTGTATTAAATAAAGCTGATTTACTTCAATTCAAATGTGATTGGTTGCCGGGGTTAGGCAGCAGCTTTTCTATCCGGCTTGACGGAATGGGCCAATTGCTTTGTTTGCTTACGGCCATTTCTTTTCCATTAATATTTATTACTACATGGCAACGTCAGTATAAAAATGCACACAACTTTTTTGCACTGATGCTTCTTTCACAAGCAGGATTAATGGGAGTTTTCCTTGCCATGGATGCTTTGCTGTTTTATTTCTTTTGGGAACTTGCATTGATACCTGTTTATTTTCTTTGTTCGATCTGGGGTGCAGAAAGGAGGATCCAGGCTACTTTTAAATTTTTTATCTATACATTCATCGGATCGCTGCTGATGTTGGTTGGATTAATTTATCTGCAATCACAAACTCCGGACAGGTCTTTCGATATAGATTCTTTCTATGCAATTGTTTTAAAAGGCAGAACTCAGCATTGGCTGTTTTGGTTAATGTTTGTAGCATTTGCTATTAAAATACCGGTATTCCCGTTTCATAGCTGGCAGCCCGATACGTATGAGCAATCTCCAACTGCAGTTACCATGGTATTGAGTGGTATTATGGTAAAGATGGGATTGTTTGCGATCCTACGCTGGCTGCTTCCTGTTTTGCCATCAGCTTCGTACGCTTATGGGGAAAAGATGATTGCTATGTGGGCAATCGCGGGAATGATCTATGCATCCTTGCTTGCATGGCGCCAAGATGATTTGAAAAGACTGATCGCTTACTCTTCTATTGCACACCTTGGATTGATGGTAGTCGCTATTTTTTCAGAGTCAGAAATAGGCATCCAGGGCGTCATGGTACAAATGTTCAATCATGGTATTAATATCATCGGGCTTTGGGTTATTGTCGAAATATTGGAAAGAAAATATGGCACGAGGAAACTTTCAGAACTTGGCGGGCTTGCACAAAAAGCTCCTGTAATGGCAATGCTTTTTGTTATCGTGGTATTAGCAAATATTGCCCTGCCGCTCACAAATGCTTTTGTTGGAGAGTTCATGATGTTCACCGGCATTTTTACTTCACCGATTTCGGAATATGAAATGATAACAGTTCCCGCTGCTGGTTTTACAATTATTCTCGGCGCTATTTATATGCTGAGAATGGTGCAAAAAGTGATTTATGGAAATACCAATGCATTGACTGAAACCGGAACTGATATTGGATTGAATGAAAAATTGGTGCTTGGAACAATCGTGATCTTAATAATTGTTGCTGGGGTTTATCCACAACCATTTCTTGATCTGACAAAGGATACAACGAATTTAATTTTGAATGAAGCAAACATAAATCCTTTAACGACAAAGTAAAAAAACCGGTCGAATTAAATGAACGCATTGATCATATCGGCGATAATGGGAGTAGTAATGATGTTTAGCGGCGTGTTGCTAAGGCAGCGATCTGCTGTTCTCGCCGTTGCCTTATCCGGACTTTTTGTTTCAATTGTTTTGAATATAATGGAAATGTACGGATTTCATTTATTCAAGGTCAATTTGAATGGCATGATGCATTTTGACAGGTTCTCACTGTTCTTCAATACTGTTGCAATGGGTTGTACTTTTATCTTCCTTTTGCTTTCGGCAAAGGAAATGGAAAAAGTGGGATTGAACTATGCTGATTATTTTGCATTGATATTTTTTATTCTTTCAGGAATTATTCTTTCTTCGTCGTTCAGTTCATTGCTTATACTTTTCCTCGGAATTGAGATCATATCTATACCATTATATATATTGACAGGAAGTGATAAAAAAAACCTGAAGAGCAATGAAGCTTCATTAAAATATTTTTTACTTGGCGCTTTTTCCACTGGTTTAATGTTAATGGGTATCACATTGATTTATGGTCATTCAGGTTCTTTTGCAATTGATCTGGTTACCACACCTGAAACAAAACCAGGTATCTTATTGATTGCCGGCTTATTATTACTGATGTTTTCAATGGCTTTTAAAGTATCGGCAGCGCCATTTCATTTCTGGACACCGGATGTATATGACGGAGCTCCTACCGTGTTTACTTCATTTATGGCCACGATCGTAAAAGCTGCAGTCTTTATTGCTTTTATCCGCTTGTTCTATCATGCATTTGGGGATATTCATGAAACATGGAAATACCTCGTGGCTGTGATCACAGCGCTCACCTTGTTTATCGGTAACATTACAGCTGTTTTTCAACAAAGCGTAAAAAGAATGCTGGCCTATTCAAGTATTGCACAAGCCGGATTTATGTTAATGGCTATTCTTGCGTTGAACAGCGTTGCGTCAGAAGGAATATTACTTTACACCACGGCATATTGTTTATCTACGATTGGTCTGTTTGCTATTTTAGTAAAGATGAAGGATTACACGTTTGAAGGATTCAACGGGTTTGCAAAACATCAACCGTTACTTGCTGCTACCGCCGTGATATTTCTTTTATCACTCGCAGGCATTCCATTAACAGCAGGTTTTCTTGCAAAGTTTTATATGATTAATGCAGTGATAACAAGGGGCGGATTTCTTTGGCTCGTGATATTTGCGGTACTTATGGCTGCGGTCAGTGTCTATTATTATTTCCGTGTAATACAGGCAATGTATTTCAAAGATGGAGACGCACAGCTGATCGAAGTAAGCCCCGCTTTTAAATGGGCTATCTCTCTGGTAGCTGCACTGGTTATTTTGCTTGGCGTCTATCCCCAACTTTTATTCAGCTGGTATTATTTTTAATTCCGGTTTTTGTTGCTGAGAATCAATTCTTCCTGCCTATTTATCTTGTTTACGTTATAATAGTTGGCCGGGAATATTTCACCCATAACTTTGTTTTCCCGATAGCTATCGGCACTAAAAACATCATCACATGAGAAAAACTGCAGGCCGGATTTTTTTCGGCTTCACGATGCTTTGTCTAGCGACATATTCAATAGCACAGCGGCCCCAAACTTCCGGGGATACGACAAGACCAGGGGGACAAAGATCCGGTACCGGGGTAAGACCTTACAGAGAGATTATTACTGATAAAGCAATTTCTAAAAACGGATTTTTTAAAGTTCACAAGGTTGAAGACAAATATTATTTTGAGATTCCCAATGATATGCTTTGGCGTGATATACTTGTTGTAAACCGTCTTTCCCAAACGCAGGCGGGTACAGGATATGGTGGCGATCAAATCGGACAAAATGTTGTTCGCTTCGATAAGGGACCAAACAACAGGATATTCTTGCGCACAATATCCTATGCCGTGTATGCAAAAGATTCTACTTCGCCCATGTTTTCATCGGTGGCAAATTCAAACCTGCAACCGATTTCGTTTTCATTTGATATAAAGGCTTTCGGAAAGGATTCTGCAACTTCAGTAATAGAGATTACAGATTTTGTTAGCGGCGATAATGATGTACTTTTCTTTAGCAATGCTGCAAAATCCCAAAGACGGCTTGGTTCATTACAATCTGATAAATCTTATATCGTAAGTGTAAAGCCGTATCCGATCAATATTGAAATAAAAGCAGTGAAGACCTATGGAAGAGCACCGGCGCCGGCAGTTCCAGGAGGATTTGGCGCTGTTCCGCAGCCAAGTGGCAATCTTACCGTAGAAATAAATAGTTCAATGGTCTTACTTCCAAAAGTTCCAATGCAGGCACGTCACTTTGATGCAAGAGTTGGCTATTTCACGGTTGGATTTACTGATTTTGATGCAAACCCACAAGGCGTAAGAGATATTGTTTTGATCAAACGCTGGCGGCTGGAGCCGAAAGACGAGGACATGGAAAAATATAAAAAAGGTGAATTGGTGGAACCTAAAAAACCGATCATTTTTTTTATCGATCCGGCCACTCCGAAGAAATGGGTACCCTATTTAATACAGGGAGTAAATGATTGGCAGGTTGCTTTTGAAAAAGCAGGGTTTAAAAATGCGATCCTGGGAAAAATGGCGCCAACAAAAGAGCAAGACAGCACATGGAGCCTTGAGGATGCCCGCACCTCTGCTATTGTTTATAAGCCTTCTGATATTTCGAATGCCAGTGGTCCAAGCATCTCTGATCCCCGCAGTGGTGAAATAATGGAAAGCCATATCAACTGGTACCATAATGTCATGGAGCTGATCCGCAATTGGTATATGATACAGGCTGCCCCAAGCGATGCCCGGGCAAGAACAATGGTGTTTCCAGATGATTTGATGGGAGAATTGATCCGTTTTGTCTCTGCCCATGAGGTGGGACATACCCTTGGCCTTCGTCACAATTTCGGTTCAAGCTCATCAGTGCCGGTTGAAAGTTTAAGGAATAAAAAATGGGTAGAGGAAAATGGCCATACTCCTTCAATCATGGATTATGCCCGTTTCAATTACGTCGCACAACCGGAAGATAATATTCCCCCGACGGGGTTGTTTGCAAGGATCGGCGACTATGATAAATGGGCGATTGAATGGGGGTATCGCCTCTTTCCTGAATTTAAATCACCTGAATCTGAAAAAGCAAAGTTGAATCAGTGGACAAGGGAAAAATTAAAGAATCGTCGCTTTTGGTGGGGTGATGGTGAAAGCAACCAGGACGATCCACGTTCTCAAACAGAGGACCTGAGTGATAATTCAGTAAAAGCAAGTGAGTATGGTATTAAAAATCTGAAGCGCATAGTTCCTGAATTAATGAAATGGACAAAACAGGATAATGAGGATTATACAAACTTGGCTGATATCTACAACCAGGTTTCCGGTCAATTCAATCGTTATATAAATCATGTAGCAAGAAATGTCGGTGGGATTTATAAGACACCAAGGGTAGTTGAAGATTCAGAACCGGTCTTTGAATTTACGCCAAAAGCAAAACAAGCAGAGGCAGTCGCATTTCTGCATCAGCAATTATTTACTACGCCAGCATGGTTGATCAACAATGATGTTTTTGCAAAAACAGGGGGTAATCCGCTTACGATTATTGGTAATATCCAGGATAATGTATTGAATCGTTTATTTGGTGCAAGCACGTTGAATAAATTGATAAATGCGGAAACAGCGATTGGAGACAACGCTTATAAAATGACAGATCTTTTTAGGGATATGAAAAAAGGTATTTGGTCGGAATTAAGCACAAAAAAAACAATCGATGTATATCGCAGGAATCTTCAAAAATCATATGTCAATGTGTTGAGTAATTTGCTGAATCCGGCTCCAGTAACAGTGAACATTGGGGGGCCGTTTAACCTGACGTCATCGGTTAATACCGATAAATCAGATATTAAAAGTCTGGTAAGGGCACATCTTAGTTCGTTAAGGGCAGAAGCAAATGCTGCTGCGGCAGCAATGACCGATCCAATGAGCAAGTATCATTTGCAGGATGTTGCCAAAAGGATGGATGAGGCCCTTAACCCTGGCAAATAATCATTTTCCGGTACAATGAAAAAGAGCGGATCAATTGCCGCTCTTTTTTGTTGCACAGACCAGTTGTCAAATTTTCTAACTTTGGATTCACCAAGTTTATTACTTTCGGCATCAGAATGAGATACCGTGATATTTTGGCACTTGCTTTTCGTTCAGTACGCAGCAATATGTTGCGCAGTGTATTAACAATAATCATTATTGCATTTGGAATAATGGCACTTGTGGTAGTGTATACGGCCATTAAGGCGATCAATCAAAAATTTACTGATAGTTTTTCTACAATGGGGGCGAGCGGATTTACTATCCGTTACAAAGAAAGAAATATCCGTTTCGGCGGCGGGGATGATAAAATTAAAAAAGAAAAAAAAGGCAGTAAGAAAGAAAAGAAATCAAGTCTTGGAAAAATAATCCGGAAGGAAGAAGCAGAGATGTTTATAAAAAACTACAGATTTCCTTCCGCAAAAAGCGTTTCAGTTTTTGCAACCAGAAATGCAATCGTGTCTTACGAAAATAAAAAGACCAGCCCGAATGTTTTCTTGTTTGGCAGTGATGAAAATTTTGTATTGCTGAATGGATTCAAATTAAGGTCCGGAAGAAACCTGAACCAGGCCGATGTGCAATCTGCGAGAAACGTGTGCCTGATAGGCTATGATGTGGCGAAAAAATTATTTAATGATAATCCCGACCGGGCGGTAAATGCCATTATTCGTGTTCAAAATATTCCTTATCGTGTAGCCGGCGTACTGGATAGCCGGGGTTCCTCATTTGGGATGAGCTGGGATAACAGGATCATAACAAGCTATACAAATGTTCATCGTCAATTCAGCTCAGGAATGAGCTACGTAATAGCAGTAATGACCGATGATATCAAAAAAGTGCAAGTGGCAATGGGTGAAGCCGAAGGCATGTTTAGATCGGTTAGAAAATTGGCAACGACTGAAGAAAGCAATTTTGTTCTTGATCGTAACGACAGTGTTGCCGAAAAGGCAATGAACAGTCTTAGCATGATCTCATTATCTGCTGCTGTAATTGGTTTTATTACGCTGATCGGCGCGGCTATTGGCCTAATGAATATCATGCTTGTAGCAGTAACGGAAAGAACGAAAGAAGTAGGATTGGTTAAGGCCATTGGAGGAAAAAGTAAAACCGTAAGGATTCAGTTTCTTATGGAATCAATCATTATCAGTGTGCTGGGGGCTATGCTCGGAATTATTCTTGGTATTTTAATTGGAAATCTAATTTCAATTGCCATCGACACGGGGTTTGTTATCCCGTGGAACTGGGTGTTGCTGGCCGTCATTATTTGTTCAATCACGGGCTTGTTGGCAGGTTTATATCCTGCACTTAAAGCGGGCAAGCTGAATCCCATTGAAGCGCTTCGATACGAATGATCTTACTTAGTAATTCAAGAAGCAACTTGATAAGACCGGTAGTCTGAAACTAACCCCTGTTTGTGGAAATGGGAAAATTAACCATCACCTTGTTTCAGATTAAAAAATCCTTAACTTGTAACGCTCTGATTAAAATTTTTGCAGAGGCATTTGAAGCATTTAATCTTTTTTTCCTTAGAATTGTATCCCTGAAAATTTAGAATTCCATATTTAAAAATTTAAACACTAAAAACTAAGATCATGGCTGAAACTAAACCGACTGCAACTGCAAGTGTGAAATCTACTTCGGTACAAGCGAAAAAAAGCAGTAATGCGATCTCATGGCTTGCCCCAATTATTTGTATAATCGCTGGTTATTGTATCTGGCGTTTTATTTTAGGAAGTGCTGATGGATTCCATGAGCCCGATAAAGCCGGTGGATTTTGGCCACAGCATCATAAACCAAAAGGAGCAATGAATGCGATTTACGAAGGTGGTATCATCGTGCCTCTTCTTATTGGTATGTTCCTGATGGTGGTTACATTTTCAATTGAAAGATTGCTTACCATTAGTAAGGCATTAGGTAGCGGTTCAGTTGCTGATTTTATTCGGAAAGTGCAATACCATCTTGCCAACAGGAACGTGGATGCAGCCATGGCGGAATGTGATAAACAACGTGGGTCAGTAGCTAACGTAATGCGCGCAGGGTTACGTCGCTACAAAGAAATGACTGTTAATAACGAGCTTTCTACTGATCAGAAGGTTTTAGCTATTCAGAAAGAAGTGGAAGAAGCTACTGCTCTTGAACTTCCAATGCTTCAAAAAAATCTTGTATTTCTTTCAACGATCACTTCAGTCGGTACGCTGATTGCCCTTTTGGGTACAGTTATGGGTATGATCCGTTCGTTTTCTGCCTTGGGTGAAGAAGGTGGCGGAGCAGGTGCAGCCACCCAGCTTGCTGTCGGTATTTCTGAGGCGTTATATAATACCGCCCTCGGTATCGGAACATCGGCATTTGCGCTTATAATGTACAACGTGTTTACCACCAAGATCGACTCAATAACATACGGCATTGACGAATCAGGATTCACACTTACCCAAAGCTTTGCATCTCTTTACAAATAAGAGACAATTGTCTTTATGGAAAACCTGAATCATTGAATCTCAATAACTAAATTATTCCAAACATGCCCAGCGTTAAAATACCAAGGAAGAGCACATTTGTAGACATGACGCCTTTTGTGGATGTTGCCTTTCTGATCCTTACGTTCTTCATCATGGCGACTAAGTTCAAACCTGCAGAGCCTGTTGAAATTAAAACGCCTAACTCGGTGTCTACAAAAGACCTGCCTGAAAGCGATGCATTACAGGTCTCATTTGACAGCACGGGCCGCGTATTTTTTGCAATTTTGTCGGAAAAAGATCCCAAGATCAAATATGAGGTCATCAAGAATATGAATACGACAAGAAATCTTGGTTTGTCAGAGACAGACATGAAAAACTTTGTTCAAACACCAGCTGTTGGCGTACCATTTTCAGGGTTAAAGCAATTATTAGCCTTACCGGTTGATGATCAAAAAAATATAAGGCAACCCGGTGTGCCCCTTGATACACTTGGGGGCGAATTATATTATTGGATCAGGGATGCTGTTTCAGCCTTCACTGGTAAGCAATTGAAATACCTGATAAAAGGAGATAATGCCGCAAAATATCCGGCTTTCAAACAAGTATTAAACGCGTTTAAAAAGAATGATATTTTCAAGTTCCAGATGATTACCATGTTGGAAGATACACCAACTGGCTCGGAATTGGATATTATAAGGAAGAGGCAAAAATCAGGGGGAAATTAATCTATTTATTAACTCAAAAAATCTTAAATCATGGCAAGTATTGAAGAAGGCGATGGTGGAAGTCATAAAAAAGGACCGGGAGTCAAGAAGGCTAAAAAACTTTCTACCCGTGTTGATATGACGCCAATGGTTGACCTGGGATTCTTGCTGATAACATTTTTCATTTTCACCACAACCATGAGTAGCCCAACTACTATGGAATTGTTCATGCCAAAGGATACGGATAAAGATGATGAACAGAATAAGGCCAAAGAATCCGGGGCGTTGACAATATTGTTATCAAAGGATAACCATATCTACTATTATGAAGGTCAGCTAAAGGAAGATGCATCCAATTTCCTTTCAACAAATTTTGGAGGTATCAGGAAAGTTATCATTGATAAGAAAAAAGCAGTCATCGATGCTCATCAGCATGACGCTGGATGTGAAAAAATATGGGCTAAAAACAAGGGCGATAAGAAATCTTGTTTGGATAAAGACCTTGTAGTTGTAATCAAGCCGGATGAGGAATCAACCTACAAGAACACGGTTGATATGCTTGATGAAATGGCTATAAGCAATATCAAGCGTTACGCCATGGTTGACCTGTTTGACGCTGAAAAAGAATTGATCCGGAAAACCGAAGTCGGAAAATAATCTAACCGCTTAATGTGGAATTGTTTAGAATCTGCATCTAATTTTAAAAGAAACTGCAATGGAAATAAATAAAATCTTGTCCAGTGACCTTCTCGATCTTCTTTTTGAAGACCGGAATAAAGCATATGGCGCATATGAACTGCGTAAAACGTATAAAAAAAGGCTAACAATTGCTTTGCTTTGTACCGCAGCTGTTGCGTTGCTTGCATTAGGCGGTTCTTTGCTTGCAAGCTCAATGAAAAAAAATGAGGGCAAAATACAGGTCAGAGAGTTAACACTTGAGGATTTGAAGCAGGAGGAAGAGAAAAAGCCGGAACCGCCGCCACCGCCGCCGCCAAAACAGGAACCTCCTAAAGTGGAAATGACAAAATTCACTCCTCCCAAAATTGTAAAGGATGAAGAAGTAAAAAAAGAAGAAATTCCACCCGAAGTGAAGGAGTTAGAAGATACAAAAATTGATGTAGTCAGCCAGGAAGGTATAAAAGATGAAGGGCTTGCTCCGGCAATCGTTGATGAGGGTAAGCAAGTTGTTGAAGAAAAGAAAGAGGAAGACGAAAATAAGGTGTTTGAAAAAGTAGAGGTGGAGGCCAGCTTTAAAGGTGGAGAGAGAGAATGGCGCAAATATCTCGAAAGAAATCTGGAGCCAAACGTGCCGGTAGAAAACGGCGCAAATGAAGGAACTTACACAGTTATAGTGCAGTTTATCGTTGATAAAGAAGGAAAGATAAGTGATGTAAAAGCTTTATCAAACCATGGACATGGGATGGAAGAAGAAGCAATAAGAGTAATTAAAAGAGGCCCCGACTGGGTACCTGCTATTCAAAATGGCCGTAATGTGAAGGCATATCGCAAGCAGCCAATTACTTTTGTAGTTGCAGCCGAATAACTTTTTAGGAAAATAATTAATCCCCCTCAATGCAGGGGGATTTTTATTTTTGGACTCTTATGCAGGGAAAACTCACAAGATGGGATGATACAATTATTGCCTTGGCTACTCCTCCCGGAATCGGGGCGATTGGTGTTATTCGCCTTAGTGGAAATAAGGCCATTGAGATAGTAAATGATTTGTTTCCATCCAAAGACCTTGGGAAGCAAGCATCGCACACGATCCATGTTGGAGTGATAAAGGATAAAGAAGTTGCTATCGACGAGGTTGTCATTTCAATTTATAAACATCCAAAATCATACACAGGCGAAGATGTCATAGAAATTAGCGGCCACGGCTCTCCATTTGTTTTACAACAAATAATAAATGCCTGTACACAGCGCGGGGCAAGACTGGCAAAACCCGGCGAATTTACTCAACGGGCCTTTTTAAAAGGTAAACTTGATCTTGCCCAGGCAGAAGCTGTAGCCGACCTCATAGCATCCAACACAGCAGCTGCACAAAAAGCGGCATTGCATAATATCCGGGGCGGGTTTTCAAACAAACTGAAAGAGCTCAGGGAACAATTAATTAAATTTTCCGCATTGATAGAACTGGAACTTGATTTTAGCCAGGAAGATGTGGAGTTTGCCGACAGGAAGCAATTTCATCAATTGATAAATGAATTAAACGATCTCACAAACCGGTTGATCAATTCATTCCGGCTTGGAAATGTCATTAAGAATGGAGTTAGTGTGGCCATCGTAGGTAAACCAAATGCAGGTAAATCAACATTACTGAATGCACTATTGGAAGAGGACAGGGCGATCGTTAGTGAGATCCCCGGAACAACAAGAGATACAATTGAAGAAACGATCAATATTGATGGAATTCTTTTCAGGTTGATCGATACCGCGGGAATACGTCAGCATACAAATGATATTATTGAAATCATGGGAGTGGAAAAAAGCCTGGATAAAATGAAAACCGCCGATCTTGTCCTGTATTTATTTGATGTCGATGACGAAGTGAAGGAGGTCAGTAATCTGTATACAGAACTAAAAAAAAGAGAGTTGAATTTCCTGCTTGTTGCCAATAAAACTGATAAGTATGATGAATCGGTTACAAGAGCCAAATTTTCCTTTTTGGATAATATTGTATTTATTTCCGCCAAAGAACATACACACTTGGAGGTTTTGAAAGAGAGAATGGTCGATAAAGTATTGTCAGGACAAGTGCAGGCAGAAGATACTATTGTTACCAATGCACGACATTATCACGCATTGTTAGAAGTCGCAAGCTCGTTGGCTGATATTAAAAAAGGGTTGGATGAAAAACTTGCGGGTGATCTGCTGGCTTTGGATATACGAAGAGGTCTTCATTATTTAGGTGAAATCACAGGGCAGATCACAAATGAGGATCAACTTGATTATATCTTTAGCAAGTTTTGTATCGGAAAATGACCATCACACGCATTAATTGAGTCATCCTGGATTCTAAAGCAGTGTAGTTTGCAAGAAGAAATTCACTTGGGAAATGACGGAGAATCTAAATTGAATTCAGGTGTTTACACTTTCGCAAATATGAGACATATCGAGCATTTGTTGGCTTGACTCTCATTTTGTTTGATCGGCAAATTTCCAATAACTGATAGTTATAACGTAACCTGTGACTGAAACTGCTATTAAAATCAAATAACTCAAAGTACTCAAACTTGCTTTGTATTCTCCTCCAGCTCCACTGTATAAGGCCGGTATAGCCCAGGGAAAAAGCGGCCCATAGCCAATAGCCGTTATGATTTGGGCAATGACAACGGTAAGAGAGACAAATCCGAGCGGGGCCAGATAGCCTTTACCCCAGGTTGCAAAGAATGCTATAGGTAAACCTGCCAAAATGGTGAGTACGGTGGTAATAAAGTATTGTTCTAATCCCCACCAAATGCGTTCAAGAAGGTCAAGTTGCAAAATTGTGCCAATAAAAAGACCAATCAGAAGATTTGATATGACCAAACAGACACACCAAATTGTATAGACAGCGAATTTTGCATTTAGGATCCTGGTTCGAGATATCGGCAAAGAAAGTAAGTCTTTAGCAGTTCCATCCGAATATTCCCGCCCAAAAATCCAACTTGAGACAAAACCAAAAACTAAAACGCCACCCACTCCCACAGCTTGAGTCAGAACGCCTAAATAAGAATTCCAACTTGGTGTGAAGCCCATCGCTCTGACCTTTGCAGCCAGCCCACCTGCTTTGGCTAGTGCTTCCGGATCTCGAATAATGAGTATGAATATTCCTCCCATGATTGGTGCTAAGGCGAATGCAATAAATGTTACCCAAACAATCCTGGAGTACCTGTTCTTCATTAATTCAGCCTGCAATGCAAGTAACTGCCGTTTCATGCTTTTGTTCTAATGGTTCGCAAAAAAAACATTTCAAGGTCTTCAGTAAATAAACGCACTTGCCTTGGCGGAAGGCCTTGTTCCACTAGAAATTTTGAGATGTTTTCCGGTTGTTTGATTGCTTTTCCATCCAAAATTTCTATATCATCGTCTTCTGACAATGCAACTTTATGACTTATACTTTTTAGAAGTTCAATCGCTCTCGCATTATCACTTGTTTGTACTAGCACTTTCTTGATCAGCTGGTCATTTAGCTCATTTGAAGTTAGCTCTTTAATTAATTTGCCCTCGTGAACGATGCCAATTCGGTTCGCTACTTTAGCAACCTCGCCAAGAATATGGCTTGAGAGAAAAATCGTTGAGCCATTCTTTGATAATTCTTTTAATAAGTTTCTCACTTCTACAATGCCCTCGGGATCTAAACCATTTATTGGTTCGTCAAGTATCAACAGTTTTGGTCGATGCATGAGTGCCTTAGCCAACCCTAACCGTTGCTGATTCCCCATTGATAGCACCTTTGCTTTTGTGTCTTTGTATTTTGACAGTTTCAGCTTTTCAATAATGAAATCAATTTCCAAAGGGTTGTTCAGTTGACGTAGTTTATAATAGACCATTAAGTTTTCCCTTACTGAAAGATTGGGGTAAGCGGAGGGTGTTTCAACCATATAACCAATATCATTCCATTGATTAAATTTAGATGTGAGTTCTTTATCAAAAAGCATCACGGTACCGTTATTAGGTTTAATCATTCCTAAAAGCATTCGAATCAAGGTGGTTTTACCGGCGCCGTTTAACCCCAGGAAACCATAAATTTCACCTAGTTCAACCTGAATAGAGATGTTGTCAGTTGCAGCAGTTGTTCCAAAAAATTTCGTCAGTGAATTTGTTTTAATTATTTGCATGGAAACCTCTATGATATTTTATGAGTGCTAAACATGATTAATGCATTAATCTGTATTGTAAGAGGTAGATTAATATTCCTGAAAAATATCCTACCAAAGCAAGCCAGGTTATCTTTTTTAAATACCAGAAGAATGTAACTTTTTCCATTCCCATCGCTGCTACTCCTGCTGCTGACCCAATTATTAAAGCGCTTCCACCCGTCCCTGTTGCATAAGCCAAAAATTCCCAAAAGAAATGGTCAGTCGGATATTGTTCTAATCCATACATACCCTGTGAAGCTGCTACTAAAGGCACATTGTCCACCACTGCTGAAAGCAACCCAATTGCAGTTACAATAATTGTGTCATTTTTTATTGTTGAAGAGAGCCATTGAGCAAGCTGTGCTAATTGTCCTGTTGCCTGCAATGCAGATATACTGATTAAAATGCCGAGGAAAAATAAAATACTTGGAGTATCAATTTTACGAAGTGCATAGACAACTGTCAATGAATCTTTATCTGCAGTATCTCTGGTGCTGTGTAAAATTTCAGTTATGATCCACATTAAGCCTAAGCCAAGCATGATTGCCATAAATGGCGGCAAATGCGTTATCGTTTTAAAAATCGGAACAAAAATTAATATGCAAATGCCTAAGATCAAAACAAAGTTCCTTTCAAATGCCGGTTTTGAATTCTCTGTTTCTGATTTCAGGCTTGGCTGAATTGATCCCTTCATTTTCAAAGAAATTAAAATTAAAGGAATTAGCAGGCAAAAAACACTTGGTATAAATAATTCCTTAATGATGTTAAGGGCGGTAATCTGTCCGCCAATCCAAAGCATAGTCGTCGTAACATCGCCCAATGGCGACCACGCACCTCCGGCATTGGCGGCAATAACGGTAATGCCTATAAAAAACAACCGTTGTTGTTTATCAGCAATTAACTTTCGCAACAAAGACACCATTACAATTGTTGTCGTTAAGTTGTCTAATACAGCAGAAAGAAAAAAAGTGATAAAAGAAGTAATCCAAAGCAGCTTAACGGCACTTTTTGTTTTTATCTTGTCGGTTATGATCTGGAAGCCATCGTGTGCGTCAATTAGTTCAACAATGGTCATGGCTCCTAAAAGAAAAAAAAGAATTCCTGATACTTCTCCCAAGTGCTCCATCAACTGCTCTGATACAAGATGTTTGTCATGCTGAAATAAGATATAAATTGTCCAACAGACAACTCCGGTGACCAAAGCTGTGGCGGCCTTATTGATCTTTATGCTGTGCTCCAAAGTAATTGCGATGTAACCAATAATAAATGTGAGGACAATTGCTAACTCCATGATTCTATAGTCTTAATGTTAATTTCTAAAGTTAATTGATTTGCTTTGAGGTGTTGTTAGCTTAATTATATATTATCTTTAAATACTTCAATACTTTATATAAAAAGGGTTAATAATATAAGCTTATGAAGATTGCTTTACTTACGTTGGGTACAAGGGGTGATGTGCAACCTTTTGCAGTTTTGGGTAAAAAACTTCAAAGCCGGGGACATCAAGTAACGTTGGCTACAGCCAATAACTTTGCGTCATTCATTGGATCTTATAATCTTCCGTTTGTTCCTGTTAATGCCGATTTTCAGGAGATATTGAATTCTCCGGAAGGGAAAAAGATGATGAGCAATCCTTTCAGCGCAAGAAAACACCTTAACAGGCTTATTTACCCTATGATGGAGGATGCGCTTTCTAAATTTTATAAAATAGCAACAGAAAATGATCGCGTACTTTTTCATGTAAAAGCAATGACTGATTGTTTTGAGGAACATCTTCCGGGAAAACTGATAAGGACAAACGTAGTTCCAGCAATTGAACCCACAAGCGAGTTTGTTAACCCGATCATTAGCTTTATGGGTTTGCCATCATTCCTGAACCGTTTCAGTTATAAACTTTCAGATTTGGGAATGAAGATGATGAGCAAACCAATCAACACGTTTAGGAAAAGCGTTGGGATCGACACTAAATATAAAAAACCCAAGCTTCCATCCATTTACGGTATCAGTCCGTCGTTCCTTGATCAGCCAAAGGACTTTCCCCGTGACTCTCATTTTACTGGTTTCTGGTTTGATGAGTCAACCGAAGAATTAGAAAAAGAGATTACTGAGTTTCTTGATGCAGGCGATCCTCCTTTATTGATCACCTTTGGCAGTATGCCGTTTGAAAGCAAAATCGATCTGTATAAATCACTTGATCAATTGACAAAAGAACTCGCTGTAAGACTAATCGTTATTAAGGGATGGGGGCTTAACAATGCTGACGAATTTCAGAACAACACGAGCATTAAGGTAATTGGTTCAGCACCATACGAAAAATTGTTTCCTCATGTAAAAGCAATTATACATCACGGCGGCATTGGAACAATAGCAGCGTGTATTAAGGCAGGTAAACCGTTTGCTACATGTCCTGTGTTATATCCGTTAGGTGATCAGCATTTCTGGGGCACGGTTGCTTTCAAAAAAGGGATTGGATTAAGGCCACTTCCGCTAAAAAAGTTCGACACTACAACACTAATCGAGGCTGCCAAGGAACTATTAAAGAATAATAAACTTCATACTGTTAGTGGTTTAATGATGGAAAAGATACAATTGGAAAATGGAACGGAACATGCCACGGATCTTGTTGAAAGTTTCTACAAATAGCTCTACTTCTCCAACTCGCCAATTGTATCGAATTTGTTTTTGTTATGCGAAATCAATTGAGAGTAAAGCTTCACTTGCTCTTTCAGCTTTTTTATCCGCCCACTCCAAGTTTTAAATGATAAAATAGTCATCAGAATCCGGATAATTATGATACCGCCAAGGATCATCACCTTTTTTCCCGTAACCTCAATCACTGTTCCGATGATTTGAGCAATTTCGCGGTAACTAAAATCATCCAGGTAAAGCGATATAATTCCTTTTTCTGCATCGGTTAACTTTCGCAAACCTTGGATAAATATGGTCAGGAAATTCTTCATAGTGTTATCAATGAACCATTTCGACAGACACACTATTCAGAGACGAGATTGACCAATTCCCTTAAATACAAGGGCAGATTGCTTCGATTAAAGGCGATCTCCATAATAGGCTACACCTTCGAGTACACCCTCCGACAGATCTTTTTCTGCAAAATAGATATCCTTTAAGTTTCGCAAGGATAGCATTTCAGGACTATGATTCCCTACTACGATTCCCTTTACCCGACCTTTAAGCATATCGATATCATTGCCGCTATTACCTGCAGTTATAAATTTTTCAACGGGTGTTCTCCATTTGTTACTTAAAAACCGAATCGCATTGCCTTTACTGGCGCGAAACGGAAGTATATCAAGGAAGCGATTCTCGGTCAACAACAGTTTGGCCCTTAATTTATTTTCATAAAGAAGTTTATAAATAGCATTCAGATCGTCTTCAACAAAATCTGCATCAACATAATAACTCAGCTTAAATTCACGCTGTGCTGCTTCTTCCTGCAGGATCAATTTTGGGAAATCGATCAATAACTCTTCGATCTCATCTCTTTTCCAGAGGTAAGAAATATGGCTTTCCCAACCTTTATCTGGTTCAAAATCGGGCGAGTAAAAAATCTCTGAGCCTGCGCTGCAAATGAGAATATCCGGTTCAGGAAGTGAATATTCTATGATTGCTTTTTTTACCAATTCCAAATTTCTACCACTTGCCAACCCAAAACCAAGGTCACCATCATTGGTAATGATCCATTCTCTTAATTCTGCCAAGCCAGTTGTTTTCTGACCGTCGACAAGAGTGCCGTCAATATCTGAGATCAGGAAATATTTAACGAAGGACAATTTTTTTCCATAGGCAATATCTCCCGTCAATCCCTCTTCCTGGTTTTTTTCCTCTACAGCCTTTTCAACCAGCGAGACGTATTGTTGTGAATGATTCTGCCATGAATAAGTTTTGTCTGTGCAAAGAATTCCATTTTCAGAATACCGCTGCCATAAGCTATGATCGGTAATTACTTTTTTTATCGCGTAGGAAATGGCTGCAGGTTGTTCAACATTAACCACGAGTCCGTTTTGACAGTGATGGATAATTTCTTTCGGTCCTCCTTTTGACGATGCAATAACTGGTAGTCCGCAAGCAGCAGCTTCTAATACAGTCAAACCAAAATTTTCTCCCGGTGTTGCGTTCACAAAAACACCTTTTTTTCGTGCTGCCAATCTATAGATTTCCGGAACTTCTTGTTGTGGATCATTCTTTTTAGGAATTGCCATTTTTCCATACAGATCATATTTGTCCATCAATAATAGAAGATTTGTAAGTATCTCCTGTTCTTCCTCCGCCATTTTTGTAATATCTTTTCTAACTCCGGCAAATATGGCTAAGTTGGCCATTGTTTGTAATTCCTTGTCTTCGCCAAATGCCTGAATGATCGTTTCAAAATTCTTTCTTTTATCTGCTCTTCCTATTGATACGATCAGAGGCTTTGCGGGGTTAAATAAGAATCTCTCTATTTCCTGGTTCACCCTGTTTACGGCCTGTTCCTGTTCCAGATTGATCTTGAACGATGGCATATCTAATCTGTAGTAGGGATAAAATGCAGCACTGTTAAAACCCGGTGGCATTACGACAAACCGGGCATCGTTTGACGCATCATAAAATTTATATTGAGAATCAATTTCATGCTGGGTGCTTGCAATAACATAATCGGCACTACGTAGAACAGATTCTTCAACGGCAATTCTATGATCGATCTTAAATGTATGATTCAATTTTTCCTCTGTATTGCCCTGGCTTACCAATATCTTCTTCTTATTCCTGCCTAATGAATGGCCAGTCGCGAAAAAAGGAATGCCATAAACCTTCGAAAGTTGTTGCGCAATATAATTGCCATCGGCATAATGCCCATGGACAACATCTGGGTAATCATCTTCCTGCTCTATGAAGCGAATAGTTTTATCAGTAAACTCATCCAAATGATCCCATAGATTTTCTTTTCTACGATAAGTTGAGCCACCGCAATTTATTCTTATTATTCTTGCCTTTTCGTTTATCCGTTCGATAGGTTCTGAATAGGATGAAGCAACACGTTTATCTGCAATACGTCGTGTAAAAAGATCAACTTTTCGTATATTTTTATTTTCTGATAACGATGTAAGCAGTTCTAAAACATACTTAACTTGCCCGCCGGTGTCTTTATCCTTTCCGATCTCAGGATGAACAGACCTAATGAGGCCATGGGGACTAAACAACTGCAGGTAGTAACCAGTCATGCAACAAATTTACTTCACAATAATGGCCGCTTATATTAGAATGTCATTAGAAAGCTGTTGAAAAAAATAAAATTGTTGAAAACCTTTGATTTATGCACTTCTGCACTTTTTTTGATTTGAATAAATTTGATAAACAATTAAGAAAAGCATATGTATTCAGGCGCAGGATTTAATGATTGGGAGATCGGGGATATCACCATATACCTTCATAATGGAGAGTATCATTTGTTTCATCTTATCATTCCTAATCATGATTACATCGCCCATGCTGTTTCAAAGGACGGCCTTACCTGGCGCAGAACAAAGAACGCAATTTTTGTGGGCGATCCCGGAGAGTGGGACGATGATATGCTCTGGACGATGCATGTGTTTTCCAGTGACAAAAAATTCCTGATGTATTACACCGGTTTGCAAAGAGTTGACAAAGGGATCAATTCAAGAATAGGGTTAGCAGAGTCTGATGATCTTTTGCATTGGAACAAAGTAAAAGGTGCAGGTTTGCCGATTGCAATCAAAAGGGGATTTTATGAATGCCTGGATGACAATCCCCGTGGGTGGTTGAGCTTTCGAGATCCATTTTATTTTGAACATGAGGGCAATGCCTATATTCTTTTTTGTGGCAGGAAAAATTTTGGACCACTCTCACGAAGAGGTTGTGTTGGATTATTAAAGTTAGAAGGTGATAGTTACGTTTTGCAGGAATCGCTGATTTATCCAATGGTCTATGATGACGTGGAATGTCCCTGTGCGTTCGAATTGAATGGACGCTTTTATATAATTGGCTCAATAAGGGAGGATGAGAAAGTTCGTTATTGGGTGAGCGATAGATTCATCGGCGAATATAAATCGTTTCATTCCGACGTATTGTTACCGCAGGGTAATTATGCTGCCCGGATTTTACAAGATGGGAAACATTTATTGATCTATAATTTCTTTTTCACACATGGTGCTATCGACTCATTACGTGTGTTGCCACCGCCAAAAGAGCTTTCCACCGATACACAAGGTCGGTTGGTGTTAAAAAGTTTTTATCGATGGGAGCAAATGGCAAAAGATAAGATTGTACAGCCTGATTTTGGGACGCCGGTTATGTTATTGAAAAATACTACCGCAAGCTTTGAAAAGAAAGAAGATCAATGGATCTGCAGTTCTCAAAGTGGGTATGAGATATTTTATTTCGATCAGCCGTCAGATAATTTTATCTGGGAAGGAAGGATTAGGAATACCGGGTTAGGAAAGTTCGGACTTGTCGCTCATATTGACCAGGAAAGCAATGGCTATTTTATCTCATTTGATTTGATTGAGGGTCTAATTCAATTGCGTTCCTGGGGGTACAATCCTGCAAACAACCGGCAAAATTTTATTTTTAGTAATGTTCAGTCCAATGTTTGTATTGTCCCTCCAACGGGTACCTTTCAGTTTAAATTGATTTGTTATGGGAATTATATTGAATTATCAGTCGATGGTGAAGTCAAACTCACGTTAATGGATTATACATGGAGCGGACCGGGAATGGGACTGTACACAGCTTCGTCAACAATCATACTTGAACAATCTATGATAAGGACACTGCCACACGTTGTAAATGAATATGCAAGCCAGGAAGTCGCACAAAAGAATATGTAAGTTGTTCTAACATCATCTTGATGCCAATTT
>JAICGN010000017.1 GCA_025923075.1 Chitinophagaceae bacterium | reverse complement strand
TGATGGGTAGTGATTATTATGAAACAATACAGGAAATAAATCATGCTAAGGAGAGAAATATTCCTTTGCTTGGTATTGGCAATCGTTGCTATATTAAGAATGCGATAATAGATAAAAATGTCCGGATCGGCGATGACGTAAGAATTAATGGCGGCACTCATCTTGAAAATAAAGACCATGCCCTTTATACAGTAAAGGATGGGATAGTTGTTGTAAAAAAAGGAGCGATCATTCCAAATGGATTCGTGATCAGTTAAAGTAAAATAAAAAAATTTAAGTAAGGGACTTCGGTTCCCTTTTTTATGATCAAAATGTGTGTTGAATACATAAACTTCCTATCTTCCGCTTACATTCTTCACTTAATGCCTGTATATGTCAACAGCTTTCATAGGTGAAAAGCCACGGTTAAGCATCAGCCAGATCGTTAATATGAGTGTCGGTTTTTTCGGGATCCAGTTTGGATGGGATTTGCAAAGAGCTAATATGGGCCCCATTTATGATGTCTTGGGTGCGAATGCTGATGAGATTCCTCTACTTTTTTTAGCGGCCCCGCTCACTGGCCTAATTGTGCAACCTATTATTGGTTATCTGAGTGACAGAACATGGCACCCTAAATGGGGTAGAAGACGTCCCTATTTTTTTATTGGTGCTGTGCTGAGTTCTATTGCTCTCGTTTTTATGCCCCATAGCCCGCAATTGTGGATGGCAGCAGGTTTATTATGGGTGCTTGATACTTTCGGCAATGTGGCAATGGAACCCTTCCGCGCATTTGTTGCGGATAAGTTGCCGGATAGCCAACTTAACAGGGGCTTTATAATGCAAAGCCTCATGATCGGATTAGGGGGCAGCATTGCTTCTGCACTGCCATGGCTAATGCGGAATTGGTTTGATCTTGAAAACACGGCAGCAGCAGGCGTGATTGCAGATAATGTTAAGTTTTCATTTTATATCGGGGCGTTTTTCTTTTTAAGCGCAGTTTTATATACCGTGTTTACTACAAAGGAATATCCGCCATCGGACCTCGGTTATAAGAATAAAATAAAAGAATCAAACAGGGGTTTTGGAAGCGGCTTTAGAGAAATTTTTTCTGCTGTCGGAAATATGCCACCGCGAATGCGTATCATCGCGCTTGTCCAATTTTTTACATGGCCGGGTTTATTCCTGATGTGGTTTTATTATTCGGTAGCCGTGGCATATAATGTGTTTGGTGCAAAGTCTGATACTGATCCAGCCTTTGGTGACGGAAGAGATTTTGCAGGACTGACCCTGGCTTATTACAATGTAGTCACCTTTGGTTTTGCTTTTATATTACCATTCATTGCTGATAAACTCGGACGAAAAGTAACACATAGTCTTTGTCTGCTGGCTGGCGCAGCTGGTCTTATCAGTGTAGCATTTGTTACCGATAAAAACATGTTATATGTATGTATGACTGGCGTTGGCATTGCATGGGCAAGTATTCTGTCAATGCCATATGCAATGTTAAGTGGCGTATTGCCAGCCGAGAAAATAGGAATTTACATGGGAATTTTTAATTTCTTTATTGTACTTCCTGAGATCATTGCTTCCTTAGGTTTTAAATGGGTAATGAATAATCTTTTGAATAATGACCGGTTGCTAGCGGTACAAGTCGGGGGGTTCCTCATGATTCTTGCCGCTATTATCTGTTTCTTATTTATTAAAGAAAAGAAATTAGGTAAGACAGATGACGCAGTTACTGCTGAAATGGAAATTCTTGAACAACGATCAGTCTAGCAATATGAAAAAAATAATTTTCTTTTTTGTCTGCTCATTTATTATTGAGCAATCATTTTCGCAGGAATATAAAGTCCATGGAATTTACCCTGCCAACTGGTGGATAGGCATGAAGAATCCGAAACTGCAGGTCATGTTGTATGGAACAAACATCCAGGAGAATATCATTTCGATTAATTATGCCGGGGTTAAGCTGACTAAGGTTCATAAACCTGAAAACAGGAATTATCTTTTTCTTGATTTGGTGATTTCTTCCACTGCAAAACCCGGCAACCTAAAAATCCATCTGAAAAATGATAATGGTGAACAGCATGCCTTATTGGAATTGAGGAATCGTCGCAGAGGAAACGGAACGGCATTTGCTCAAGGCGTTACATCAAAAGATCTTGTTTACCTCCTGATGCCAGACCGTTTCAGTAATGGCGATTCAACCAATGATCGCATTGCGGGCATGAGGGATCAGACACTGAATCGTGATTCTATCTATCATCGTCACGGCGGCGATCTGCAGGGCGTGATCAATCACCTTGATTACCTGAAAGACCTGGGTGTAACATCCGTTTGGATGACTCCAGTGATCGAAAATGATATGCCAAATAGAACCGAACATGGTTATGCATTTACTAATCATTATAAAATTGAGCCAAGATTTGGTGGGGCAGAAGCCTATAAAAAATTAAGTGATGAATTACATAAACGTGGAATGAAGCTGATACAGGATGCTGTGTACAATCATGTAGGCCTATATCATTTTACCGTACAGGATCCCCCAATGAAAGACTGGCTTCATCAATGGCCGTCATTTACTCAAACCACTTATAAGGACCAGACAGTTTTTGATCCTTATGCGGCACCCTCTGAAACAAAACAATTGCAGGATGGTTGGTTCGTCCGGCAGATGCCGGATATGAATCATAACAATCCTTATGTAGCAAATTACCTGATACAGCATGCGATCTGGTCTGTTGAGGAATTTGGAGTGGATGGATGGAGAATAGATACTTATGTTTATAACGATCTCAATTTTATGAACCGTTGTAACAAAGCATTGACGGATGAATATCCAAAGCTGACGATGTTTGGCGAAACCTGGGTACATGGTGTTTTGAATCAAAGCTATTTGTGCCAGAATAATTTCAATATACCGTTCAAAAGCAATTTGCAGGGTACCACAGACTTCCAATTATTATTTTACGGAATTCAACCGGCATTAAAGGAATCATTCGGATGGACTGAGGGTGTCAATAAACTTTACACGACAACAGCGCAGGATTTTGTTTACAAAGACCCGATGCGTGAAGTAATTTTTCTAGGCAATCATGATATTGCACGTTTTTATTCAGTAATAGACGAGGATACTGCAAAATATAAAATGGCATTAGCATGGTTGATGACTTTTCGCGGAATCCCTCAACTATATTATGGTGATGAAATCTTAATGACCGGGTTTACAAACCCCGACGGAAATGTCAGACTGGATTTTAAGGGCGGCTGGACAGAAGACAGGAAAAATAAATTTACCAAAGAGGGGAGAACTGTAAAAGAAGACAATATTTTTCAATACCTCAGGAGATTTGCCAACTTCAGAAAAAACTCTTCAGCCATTACTACCGGCAAACTAATGCAATACCTTCCTGTTAACGGAGTATATGTCTATTTTCGTTATGATGCGAAGCAGACTATTATGTGCGTAATGAATACCGGGAATCAAGCAGCAACAATTGATCTTTCAAGATTTGCTGAACGCATGCATGGATATACCAAAGCATACGACGTGGCAACAGGAGTTACGTTTAACCTTGAACCAAAGCTGACGATCGGGGAAAAATATTTATTAGTAATGGAATTGAAGAAATAGGTCAGATAAAGATATTCCAGACCGATTGACGACCCCAGGTTCCCCAATCCTTTGTCGCTTTTTCAACTGATTGCTTTAGTTCTGCCGCCGGTTTCTTTTTTCCTTTTGTTGGTGCTGCAATAATATTTGTATTTACTCCATTCACCTGCAATTTTGTAGCGATCCAGCTTGTAAACATTCTTGGAATGGTGATGCCCAGTATCATTCCGGGTAAACCATGAATACCCATTGGGCCACCACTTACCGTTATTTCATCAGTATAAAAGGCAAACACATAAACACTGTCAAATATGATGGCCTGTGCTTTTCTGCAAACAAAGCCGGCAATCTCCCGGGTTTCATTCGGCACAAGTTTCCAATCCAATTTCATTAATGAATCTGTAAGAATATAGGTCTGGTCAAAAACAAACTTTTGGTTTACCCGTGTAGAAGTATTGAAATCATTGTACCATATATTTTCTTCTGCATTGTTAGATCCCCATGGTAATTTATCTTTTTCGTTCAGGCGGTCAAATTTGTAAACAGTTTTATTATCATTAAATGTCAGGCGGTAATATGTAGTGGAGAACTGTGGCATTTTGTCCTTAAACATCTCTGCCCAAAAACCATCCCCAAACATCCGGTGATTATTTATCCTCACTTCATATTCGATCATACCGCTGTTGATAAACTGCTGTGCAGTTGCCGAAAAAGTTGAGAGTAGCACTATTGAAAAAAATATCTTTTTCATCAGAACAAATTTAATAATTAAAACATTTTGGCTGGCTTACCATTCTTTGAAATATTCCAGGTGGCTGTCAGCAACCAGAATCGTTTGAGCGTTTCATAATAAGTTTCTGTGAAGCTGTAGGTGCTAAAATTCCTGTTGTAACCCCTGTTCTCATTCAGAATGTCATATACCTGGAGCTTCAGCTCAAATTGGTTTTCTTTAAAAAATCTCTTAGTGATAAATCCGTTCCATGTTGTAAAACTATTGGCATCAGGAAACCTCGGATCATTTTGCCGTAACTGTAATGAAATGTCTGAGCCAATTTCAAATTTCTTAATTGTTTTACTCCCGCTTCCGTTTAAACTTATTGCCCAGTAGTCAGCGCTGGCTGCTGAGTTAACTGATGATTTCGAATCATTCCAACTAATGGTGGTTGATAGCCATACCATTTGTTTTTCGGCTTTGTAAGTATTTGTAGAAAGTTCAAGGCCATACCGCTTTGTATTATTGATGCTCTTTACTCCATTAATAAATTCCACGCTGCGGTTCAAATTA
Source organism: Chitinophagaceae bacterium (assembly GCA_025923075.1). Lineage (GTDB taxonomy): Bacteria > Bacteroidota > Bacteroidia > Chitinophagales > Chitinophagaceae > VBAS01. Next base: position 51,625 of record JAICGN010000017.1, on the reverse strand, counting down.
AAGGTCGGACCTATGCCATTTCGCCAACTGAATCCTTTAATCTTAAAGCCATAGTTTGAATAAAAATTTATATTATAATTGCCGTCAGCATTTACCGTGCGGTAAGTTCTTTTGCCGGCACTGTCAACAAAGCTTGATTGTACAAAAGCATTGTCAGTAAAACCAAAATTAAGATTGGTCCACAGGTTTTTTTCTTTCAGTACATTGTAAAAGTTATACCCTGCGCCAACGTTACTCCTGAAAGATTGTTTCAGCGTAGGGTTACCTACGTATACATTCAGCGGATCGGTATTTACACGGGTTGGCTGCAGCTGCTCCGGAGAAGGCGCTGTGGTGGAGCCGTTGTAATTGATACGAATACTTTCACTGGGCTTGAACTTATAAGTATAAGATGCCCTTGGAATAAAATTGACAAAATTATAATTAGTGGTAATGTTCCTTGTCAGATCTTTCTGCTCAAACTGATTGAAATCAACCGCAGTTCCAAAAGTTATGTTGTGCTTTTTCTTATTAATTCTAAAATGAATGCCAGGGGTGTTTTGAGTACGGTTAAATACATAGAAGTTGCTTAGCGAATCAACCATCTCCTCATATTTGCCGTTGATATTTTTTACATTGGTAAGGCGGTCGCTTTTACTGTTGCTGTAAATAAATGCATATCTAAGCTCGACATAAAAATCTTTTTTGATGGGGTCTGTGTATGATATTTTTGTGTTGGTAATGTTATTGACATTGTCATTGATGTTTTGCTGATCGGTTGTATCCCGATGATCAAATATTCCATCATCATAATAATTATTCAGCGAATACAGTAACCCATCGGATTTGGAGCGATTCCAGTTAAAATCCGTACTGATAGAAAGTGTTCTTGATAATTTCTTGAATTTGTGTCTCCAGAGAAGAGAGGAGGTTACGTTGTTCTTATCTGTGTTGGTTTTGCTTTTTCTTGTGCTGTTGTTGATAAATTGATCTTGTTCATCCAATGTTTCCGCATAATAATTAACTTCGGCAAGAGCCGAATTATTATTAAATCTTGAGGTCCATTTCAACGAATTGTTTGAGTCAAGATTAAATTCAAGTGTCGCGTTAATGGCATGCTTATTTGTTGAAGTTCTGTTGTCAGATGTGCTGTTACTGCTCCACGGGGCAGTGTTCGGTAAAAATGTCTCAGAGAAAGTCTTTGTTGTCCCCGGCGCAATGACCTTGGAAAACTTGTAACCGCTGTTAAAACTGTTCCTTGCATTATTGAATTTATCACTGAAGTGCACACCGGCATTCCAGTTTTGCGGGATCCCGTTTCTTCCACCCTGGTAGTTGTCATCACCGCCTGAATAACTGATATACATCCCACCATCATCTGTCATACCGGTCGTCATATTATCGGGACCACCACCGTAATTTTGTGCATCCTGCCAGTCAAGATTGGTTTGCCCTGTATTGCTCATTATTCCATAACCTGCCAGCTTTTGCTTATTCTTGAATAGATTGAGCATCGCAGCGTTATCATACTTATCCGGCAAGCCTCCACCCAGCTCGACTTTTCCAAAATAACCGGCCATCTTTTTCATCTTGAGATTTATCGTCTTGTCCTTGACCCCATCGTCGATACCGGTGAATTCTGCCTGGTCACTTTTTTTATCAAAGACCTGAACTTCCGATACGGCATCGGCACGGATATTTTTTGTCGCAATGCCGGGATCAGTGCCAAAAAATTCTTCTCCATCCACGAGTACCTTGGTGACTCTTTCACCCATTGCCGTTATCTGTCCGTTTTTATCAACTGTAATACCGGGAAGCCGTCGCAATAATTCTTCAACATTGGCACCCGGTCTGACTTTAAAACTATCGGCAGTATAAACAAGAGTATCCCCTTTAATTTTTATAGGAGAGCCACTTTTTACGATCACTTCAGCAAGTAATTTGCTTTTTGGAGTAAGATGTACGTTACCGAGATCCAGTGGAGTATCTGCTTTTACTTCAATATTGTCAAAATAATCACCCATGTAGGGATGGGTGATCAAAAGGATATAGCTGCCTTCCCTTATTCCCGCAATTGTGAAATTTCCATTTTTATCGGCACGGGCAAATTTAACTAACACGGAATCTTTTTTATTTAAAACAGAAATAACAGTGTTGACAAGATTCCTGCTTTCCGAGGTGTCTCTTAACGTTCCTTTTAAGGTTTGTGTTTGAGTAAAAGCAGACGATGCAATCAATAAGAAAAGAAATCCCAGAATTATTTTTCTCATGGCCGTACAGGTGTTTAGGTTAATTGATCCGGAATTCTCAAGGGACGAGTAGATCAGGCCGCTAAATTCATGCATCTGGTTGAATTCTAATAGAAATAGCTTCTAATTTTACGTTAAAGGGTCGTATATTCCATAGGCGGAAGTCTGAAACAAAAAATCTTATGACGCAAAACAACAAAAAATCCACCAACGGGGAAGGGGAGAATGATAAAAAAGTCAGTCAGTTGGCAAGAAAAAAGAAATATGAAGAAGAGCACTTTGTTGACACCTCTAAAACAGTTTGGAACTATTCGATACTTACGGCTGATGATGTAACAAACTTTCAAAACGGCACACATTATTCTCTATATAAAAAATTTGGCTCACACTCTATCCAGGTTAATGATGTTTGGGGCGTCTATTTTTGTGTATGGGCGCCAAATGCCAGTTCTGTCTCAGTAAAAGGTAATTTTAATGACTGGACAAATCACATCCATGAACTATATCCCCGCTGGGATAAGAGTGGGATTTGGGAAGGATTTATCCCCGGTTTCAAATTAGGGGAAGTTTACAAGTATCATATTGTCGGTTATAAAAACCGGGCACTTGATAAAGGTGATCCTTTTGCAAATTTTTGGGAGAAGCGACCATTGACCGCATCAATTTCATGGGATATGTATTATGATTGGCAGGATACTGATTGGATGAAGAAAAGGAAAAAACATAATTCACTCGAAGCGCCATGGAGTGTGTATGAAGTTCATCTTGCCAGTTGGCAAAGGCCGGATAAAAATGATGAGGAATCCTACAACACGTACGAACAGATCACGGAAAGATTGGTTCCTTATGTAAAAGAAATGGGATTTACTCATGTGGAGCTGATGCCGGTGATGGAGCACCCGTTTGATGGCAGCTGGGGTTATCAGTGTACTGGTTTTTTTGCCGCAACATCAAGATTTGGCGATCCGCAAGGTTTAATGCGAATGATCGATGCTTTTCATAAGCAAGGTATAGGAATTATTCTTGATTGGGTGCCCTCGCACTTCCCTTATGATGCCCATGGGTTGTTTATGTTTGATGGTACGCATACGTATGAGTATGCTGATATGCGGAAGGGATTTCATCCTGATTGGAACAGTTATATTTTTAATTACAAAAGGGGAGAAGTAAAATCATTTTTGATCAGCAGCGCAAGGTTTTGGTTTGACATGTTTCATATTGATGGGATAAGGGTAGATGCGGTTTCCTCAATGCTTAAATTAAACTATTCAAGAACACATGGACAATGGGAGCCTAACGAATATGGAGGCGATGGAAACCTGGAAGCGATTGCATTTATAAAAGACCTGAATGAAACTATCTTCCGTGATTTCCCCGATGTTCAAACAATAGCTGAGGAAGCAACAGACTGGCCCGGCGTGTCAAAACCCACATGGAATGGCGGCCTTGGTTTTGGAATGAAATGGATGATGGGTTGGATGCATGATACGCTTGATTATTTTAAAATTGATCCAATTCACCGGCAACACCATCAGGATAAGTTTGCTTTTAGTATGATGTATTATTATGACGAGAATTTCATGTTGCCACTCAGTCATGATGAGATAGTACACGGAAAAAGTCCAATGCTTTATAAAATGCCTGGAGACGACTGGCAAAAATTTGCAAACCTCCGGTTGCTTTATTCATATATGTGGACACACCCTGGTGGAAAACTTTTGTTCATGGGTGATGAGTTTGGGCAAACAAGTGAGTGGAATTATAAATCAGAATTGGATTGGTTTTTGCTTCAACACGACAGTCATCGGTTACTAAGAGATTGTGTGGCCGATTTGAATAAAATATTGGTTGCTGAGCCGGCGCTTTATCAAAATCAATTTCACATTGAGGGTTTTGAATGGGTGGACTTAAATCACAGAGCTGAATCAGTTATTTGTTACAAACGGAGAGGCAAGAAAAGGACAGAAGATATTTTGATTGTACTCAATCTAACACCAGTGGTTAGACATGATTGGGATATTTACGTCCGGGAGAAGACATTTACGAAGGAAATTTTCAACTCTGATTCAACAAAATATTGGGGTACGGGTAACGTTTTTAATCCTGATATAAGGTCGGAACTGGTTGATAAAGATCAAAAACTCTATAAGTTAAGATTGAATCTTCCGCCATTAGCTGCCATCATATTGAAATGAGTTATTTTGAGCATTTGTGATGTAATAAAATATTGAGGCTAAAGGCTATGATTTACCAACTTAAGAAATTACTTTTACCAGGAAGACCATTTTTTTTGAAATCCAAATCGCGCCCTATGAAGTACATTCTACTTACCATCTTAACCATTGGAGTTGCAGCAACAACTTACGCCCAGGCAGACAGTGCCAACATTTTCTTTCAAAAAGCTTTAGCAGAAAAACAAGCCGGTCGAAAGCTGGAGGTTTGGAAGAATCTCGATAAAGCCTACAAGTATAATCCAAATGATAAAGCGATCGTTACGGAGCTTGCTGATGTTTTAATGGGCCTGAACAAATATGGACAGGCCAGGGAAATGTACCAGAAGCTTGAACAATTGGGTGATCGTTCTCCAACACTGTACAAACAATTACTTACCCTTTCTTTTAATACAAAGCGGGTTGATGATGCGATCATGTATGCAGATAAATTGAAGAAGGCCGATCCGAATGAAAAAGTCGGCTATTACTTGGGTAAGATATACTATGACAAAGATGATTATGGCGAAGCAATTAAATATTTGCAGGCAGCGGAAAAAGAAGATCCTAAAAATGCAGAAGTGCCCTACTTAATTGCGCGCAGTTATGCTGATATGATGAATTATAAACTTTCAGTTCCTTATTTTGAAAAGGCGATCAATTTAGCTCCTGAGAAAAACAACTGGATATATGAATTGGGTCTGATTCACTATGCAATGAATTCGGATAAAGATGCTTTGAAGTATATCTTGCTTGCAGGAGAAAAGGGATACAAAAAGGATAATGACTACATGGAAAATTTAGGAATTGCTTATATGAATGTGGGCAAGCTGGCCGAAGGCCTGGCTATCTTAAAAGATATTCTTGCAAAGAAGCCAAGTGATCTGAATATTCTTAATATGATCGCCGAAGGGTATTACTATTCAGGAAAATACCAGGAAGCGATCGACTATTGGGATCAGGTGCTTACATATGACAAGACAAATGCCCAGTCGCTTTATATGATCGGTTTGAGTTACCAGAAAAAAGGAGAGAAGGAAAAAGGCGTAGCGCTGTGTGATAAAGCGATTGAAATGGATCCGGGTCTTGCTGTGTATAAGCAGAAAAAATCTATGCCAGGACTGTAAAGAAATTAGCAATTGACAATATGCAAAAGGCAAGCTGAGGAGCTTGCCTTTTTTGTTCATTGGTTATTCACGATCACCTATTCCTATGTAGCCAGCCATAGAATTTCTATTGAACGTATGTAGCGTCGCACACTTCCACATTCTAATCTTTCCTCAGCAATTTGCATTATTAAATTAAATCTGTTGACTATGGATTGTCGACTGGCTCACATTCTCTCCGGCACTTTAATACCAAGCAAACCCATTGCAGACGAAATAACATTAGCCGTCATTGCAGCAATTTTCAACCTTAATTGTTTCTTTTCATCTGATTCGGCATTCATAACAGAGTGTTCTGTATAAAATGTATTGAATGTTTTTGCGAGCTCAAAAACATAAATGGCAAGCACCGAGGGATTATGTTCTATGGCCGCCTGTTGTACAATAGTCGTGTATTGCTCAAGTTTCACTATAAGATCTTTTTCTAATTTAAGCAAACTCCCGACTCCCGGCTCCTCTACAGACAAGGCATGCCCTGTCTCTCCCGCCTCCTTTCTTAAAATCGACTTTATCCTTGCATGCGTATACTGAACAAAGGGCCCGGTAAATCCATGGAAGTCGATAGATTCTTCCGGATTAAAAATCATTCTCTTTTTGGGATCAACGCGAAGAAGAAAAAACTTTAATGCACCAATGCCAAGAATATCATATAATTCTTTTAGTTCATTTTCAGAAAAATCTTTCACCTTCCCTAATTCTTCGGTATGCTTACCTGCGATAGCGACCATTTCATCAACCATGTCATCAGCATCAACAACAGTTCCTTCTCGACTTTTCATTCTTCCGGTTGGCAACTCGACCATCCCATAACTTAAGTGATAAATCCCTTCTGCTCCCGGGATCTTCATTTTCTCAGCAATCAGTTTCAAAACTTTCACATGATAGTTTTGTTCGTCACCTATTACATAAATGCTTTCATCAGGATGGTATTCATTAAATTTTTGTTCCGCTAAACCAATATCCTGTGTAATATAAACTGAAGTACCATCACGTCTCATGACTAATTTTTCATCAAGTCCGTCTGCAGTCAGATCAATCCAGACACTTCCATCATTTTTTGTATAAAAGACATTTTTTTCCAGGCCCTCCGTTACAATATCTCTTCCAAGAAGGTATGTATTGCTTTCATAATAGATTTTATCGAAATCACTACCGATACGTCTGTAAGTAATGTCAAAACCTTCATAGACCCAATTATTCATCTTTTTCCAAAGGTCAATCACCTCTTTATCCCCGGCTTCCCATTTTCTTAACATTTCTTTTGCTTCCGCCATTATCCGAGTATGATTTCTTGCTAGCTCTTTTATTTCATCATTTATCTTTTCAATTTTTTCTTTATTAGTTTCCTTTTGAAGTGCTGTTGTGTATTTTTTTAAATCATCGAGTTCGGCTCCGGCAAAACCAGAGAAATCATTTTTCAAAATACGGTCAATGATAGGCTGTGCCTGTTCTTTTAAATCGTTTTCAAATTTTACATAATATTCCCCAACAAAATGATCACCTTTAGTTCCGGTTGACTGTGGGGTCGCTCCGTTTGCATATTTCTGCCATGATACCATGCTTTTGCAAATGTGAATTCCTCTGTCGTTTACAATACAGGTTTTTGTAATGTCGGCACCATTTGCTTTAAGAATTTCAGCAATGCTCCATCCTAAAAAGTTATTCCTTAAATGACCCAGATGTAAAGGTTTATTTGTGTTTGGTGAAGAATATTCAACCATTACTTTTTTACCGGTGCTTTTTTCCCGGCCAAAATTTATATCTGAATAATTCCTTTCAAGAAATTCAGTCCAATATTCGTCTTTAATTGTAAGGTTTAAAAACCCTTTTATCACATTGTAGGCAATGAAAAGATCGGGATTGTTATTTAAAAGATGATCGCCTATTTCCTTACCGAGTTGTTCGGGGGATTTTTTTAATTGTTTAATAAAAGAAAAAAGAACAAGCGTGTAATCACCTTCAAATTCAGGTTTTGTTTCATTTATCTGAATTTCTTTGTCTTCGATGGATAAACGGTAAAGTTTTTCCAGGGCAGTTTTTGAAGCCATTCTTATTTGGTCGGCGATACTCATCTGGTATAATTTATCGTTGCTGTTATGAGTTTGCAAAAATAGTAGTTTCCCGTCGGGTTGCATCTGCGAATGGCAACATGTATCTTTGTCTGTTCATGAAGGATGTGGTTTATCAGATCAAGGATTGGATCATTGCAACGGTCGATTTTTTTTATCCGGCCTTTAATAAAGTGATGGATAAACAAACATTTCGCTATGCAGCTTGCGGCGGAGCAAATACCTTGTTTGATATTACCATGTTTACCATTATGCATAATTACATTTTGTATAAACAGGTCGTTCATATCGGGACACTAGCTATAAGTCCTCACATCGCAGCCTTTCTTTTTACATTTCCAATTTCTTTTATCTCTGGTTATTTTCTGATGCGTTACGTTGTTTTTCCAGAAGCGGCGACAACCCGGAAAAGGGTGCAGATGAGTAAATACCTAAGTGTAGTATTTGTTTGTATTTTACTTAACTATGGTTTTTTAAAACTGTTTGTCGAAGTACTTGGCTGGTGGCCGCTTCCCGCCAAGATCGCTACTACCTTTTTTGTGGTAGCATTTAGTTACTTTTCACAAAAGAAATTTGCATTTCGGGTAAACTAATTTCACGGTGCCTGCGTCTATATCATGCAAAATTCTAGTATGATCTTCAATTTTAGATTCACATTGGCATTTGTTCTCTTATGTTTCTCTGTGAGGCAATCTTTTTCCCAAGGACAAGGATCAGGGGAAGGAGTTCAAATCCATTCATCGGGCTCAAAAGAAATCCCGCCGCCTCCTGATTATTCAAATATTCGGAGTTGGGCCTCACATCCTTCGATAAATGATATGGGAGATAGTATTCCCAAACCCCTGCGTAAGGGATATACTTATGATAGTACGGTTGATGTTTTTTTTATTCATCCCACTACTTATTTGCGTAAAGTAAACGATCAAATGAATGCTGATGTTGACAATGAGGCAGTGAATGACCGTACTGATAACAGAACCATATTGAACCAGGCTTCCGCTTTTAATGAATTCAGATTATTTGCGCCACGTTATCGCCAGGCAAATTATTCAGCATATATGAGTTTGTTAGGAGGTTACCAGGATGTATTTGATACAGCTTACGCCGATATTAAGAAAGCGTTTCAGTATTATCTTACCCATTGGAACGAGGGTCATCCATTTTTTATCGCCTCGCATAGCCAGGGCTCTCAGCATGCTGTAAGATTGATAAAAGAATTAATTGAAGGAACTCAATTAGAAAAACGACTTGTTGCCGCATACATCATTGGCATGCCGCCAGTAAAAACTTTTAAATTAAGAGTTCCTGTCTGCAGCGATTCAGCCCAAACTGGTTGCTATGTAGCATGGAATACCTTCACCGAAGATTTCAGACAACAATTTAGTTTTTTGGGCAGGTCAGAATTGGAGACCGTTAATCCGCTAACGTGGAAAACCACGGGATCGATAGGCATAAGTGCGATGCACAAAGGAGCTGTTGTCAATGATTTCAATTTCGTTAGACCCCATCTTTTATCGACTCAAATAAAATCAAATAAGTTAGTAATTTCTACCGATTCTGACTCAATAGAAATCCCGGATAGAATTGAAAGACTCCATGTGCTGGACATTAATCTCTTTTATGTTGATATCAGGAATAATTTGAGAACAAGAGTGGCCGCCTACAAAAAGAAAAGCGGATCACTGTAAATTAAAACTCATGGCATCAACCTTTATCATCAGGTCGCCGTTTGCATTGCTGCGTATGATAAAGTATTCAGTAAGCGGGTAAAAGCCTGCAATTTTCAGGTCGTTTACTGTTCCTGAACTTGTAACTCCTCTGATCCACTCTGTATTTAATTGACGATTGATTAGGATTTTTGCTGTATCAACATAATTCGAAAGATCAAATTTTGATACGCGGGCAATTTCAGCGGTGATCCGCTTATTAAAAAGCCAGTCAGCAGATTTCAATAAAAGATTTTTTGTTTTTACATCAAAGTCAATATCACGAACTTCGATCATTTTTTTCTTTTCATCATAAAAAGGCTTGCCGGTAAAATAAGCAATACCTGAATTGCTGCCGGAAAAGCTCATCTTAATAATAAGTTTCTCATTCCCGGTTCCGTATATCCGGGAATCTTCCACAACAACCTTCTTTCCTTTCGCAAGATCGAATTCTTTGCCTTTTAATTGCGCATTTAAAATATTACTTAATGAATCATAATTCAATACAGCATCTAAGAAAATGTTGAAACCCGGTTTTGTAGTGGAATTATCAATATTGGGCACAAGGGTCATCAGGTCTGCGGATTTTTCAAAACTAATAACCGGTTTAGCAGTCATACCAAGAACTATATTCAAAGAATCATTACTGGCAAACATGTTTGTAAGCCGGATCTTTTGAGGGTTGATCTTTAACCAGCCTAACCCATAAAGACCATAAGATGTATTTAGTTTGTTCCATAACTGTTGCACCTGAGGTTTCAGATCAACGACTCCAAAAGAGTCTTCAATTGCTTTTTTCGCCAGGTCAAGCTCATCTTTTAAACCTTTCATTACCTGGTTCGTTATGTCCACACCGAAAACACAGACCGTGCATTTATCAACAGGCACAGGTTCCTGCCTGTTGATACTGAGATTGATTTTATAATCATACGACACCTTTATAGTATTGGTAAAACCGACATTTACTCTTCTTTCACCTTCATCAAAACCACAGCGGCATGCCGGGGTCCAGGGAGAAATCACCGTATTTCCCAGGCAAACTCTTGTTGAGCCGATGATCTTGTAAAAACCAGTGAATCCTAGATTCATCGAATTGCCTGCTGCAGTGATTTGCAAGGGACCTCTCCTAAATTGATATTTATACCGGTTGGCACAATCAATCGAGACCCAATCGTTGGGCCAGTTTGGAGACGTAAAAACTGTTTCTACGTTTTTTTCTGCAAGCTGATAAAGCGGTTTCATATTTACCTGTATTGGAATACTAACTTCCGATTCAGGCAACGAGTCCATTTTGAAACTTGTTTTGGAAAGAAATGGTTTGTCAGGAATGATCTTATTTGAACAGGAAAGGAACAGAAATGAAATCAAAGAAAAAGCGATGAGTGGTTTCCAGGTATTGAACATACTATAAAAATACTCCTAATCGGAAATGAACAAAAGCACGGATTAACTTTTTTAACAAACCAGTAATTATACGATTGTGATGAGCCCGGATGCTATGTATTTTGCACGTCAGTTTCCGATCGTTCCTATCCAATTATCCCGCTGATCCTTTGTGATGTTCGATGTCCTTGATGAAATCCAGATTTCATTTGAGTTTATCAAACCAAAAACTATAACTGTGATAGCATTAGCTATATTCATTCAACTCCAGGAGTCATTGACTGCGAAAGTTTATTTTTTACAGGAAGATACGAGGAAAAGATAGACCTTCGTCAAACACTTCCCCTCTTAAAAAGGTAGTGGATGATCTAAAAAATCAAAACAACCCGGCCGCCGGCTCTATTTACATTTCTTTTGGCTGCGTCATGCTGAACCAATTACCACATCCATCGGTTACGATACATTCAATACCGTAAAACTGTTCCTTTGGTTCGGATTTGAATTGCACACCTTTTGCTTTTAGTTCCTCATAAGTAGCACGGCAATCATTAGTTTCCAAAACACCGGCTCCCATTACGCCTTTGTCCAACAATAATTTCAGCGCATCACGAACCTCCTTATCAAAGCCATTCATTTCTGTGTTTGCCGGAAATAGAACAATTTCATGATTGGGAGCTTCGGGAGCTGTTACGGTGAGCCAGCGAAACCCATTTTCCATTGAGGCATCAGTATGTACATTAAAACCTAATTTCTTCACATAGAAGTCATATGCCTTATCCTGGTCAGACACAAACAAAGAAGTGTGAGAGAGTCTTGTTACCATTTCAGAAAATTTTATTTAATTAATTTAATGCGGGTTCTTTCTTCAGTTCGCAATTGAACATCCAGTGAATGCCAAATTTGTCAACGAACATTCCAAATCTTGCGCCCCAGAATGCATCTGCCAATGGCATGGTAACGTGGCCGCCTGCAGATAACCTGTCAAATAGTTTTTCGAGCTGAGGGATATCGTCAGCCTGGATAGAAAGGCTAACATTGTTTCCCTGTTTAATAGATGCCGGATCAAACGTATCAGACATGTACAGCTCATTTTCTCCAATTTGCAAGCGGGCATGCATTATTTTGTCTTTTAGGTTTTCATGGACTTCCATCGGACTATCGCCCATTTTGGAAACCTGTAAAATTTCTGCGCCCAACGCTTCTTTATAAAAGTTAAGAGCTTCTTCGCAATTGCCTGCGAATGATAAATAGGTAATTAGTTTCATGATTGATAATTTTTGTAAAGGTAGGTCGAGTTAGGAGGGGAAAGCTTATTGATTCTTGCTTTTCATTACCATCACACTGACGAAGACTTCGGGAGTTTCGAGATACTCTACAGTCCTGCAGGGTACTCGTCATTGCGAGGCCGTCATGTAAAGTCTCAAACAATTTTAGTTCAGGTGGCGGAAGCAATTTAAAAACCAACTTCTATATCAGTCGAGAGTATTTCACTTATCCAACTTGTACGAATCAATAAAACAATGCGGGATAAATTTCTTTGGCTGCTTTTTGGCTTCTTGCTTTTTCAGCCAGGCCATGTTGCGATAATAAGTCGGAGCGAAGCCAATTTCTTTTTTAAATAAAAGACTGAAGGAGCCGATGCTTTCAAAACCTACTTCCGTACAAACTTCACTTACAGCTTTGTTCTCGGCAAGCAGATTTTTCGCTTTATCAATTCGTTTTTTGGTGATGTATTGGTGAGGCGTTTTTCTGTAAACTTTTCTGAATAATCGATGAAAATGAAATTTAGATATAAATGCTTTTTTCGAAACCACTTCAAGATCGATCGGCTCATGATAATTCTCGTCGATGTAGAGTTTAGCACTAACTATTCGCAGATAGGTATCGTTGGTCAGGCTCATCATGATAAAGTTACCTGATTTGTTCGTGAATCGTGAATGGTCAATTGTCAATTCGCTTGTTCCTATTCACAATTCACCATTGACCATTCACCTAAATGTTTCTCGGATTTTTCCATTGTTTGCCCAATCGTTCAATCGTTCCATTGATCCTATCCGTTCTTGTTGATTCCTGCTTAGCAGTCACGATCCATTCTATGTATTCCTTTTTATTCGTAAAAGAAAGAGTATTAAAAAACTCAGCAGCTTTCTTATTTTTTTTCAATGCGGTAGCAAGATCATCAGGAACTTTTACTTCTTTAGTTTGCGGGTTCACCCATTTAAAAATTTCACGCTCGGGTTTTGGTTTTGCCTCTTTCTTTTTATCGGCGTCCGTTTTTCCACGAAAACCAAACACACTCCAGGTGTCATCGAAAGAGATCAGATTTATCCATGTAAGCTTGTCGCCTTCAGCAAGTAAACAATCCCAACCCTTATCGCGGTTTAGATCGGTTTGTAATTTTGATGTGCCTTTGGGATAATACACCCAAACAATGATACCCGGCTTTACCAGTTTCATTACTTTGCTCATCTGGTTTTCCATTTGCGCACGGTTCAAAACAAACCAGTGCACCTGGTTATAATCCTTTCCCGTTTCAACCACTTTGACACCTTTGGGTAATCCCTTTAACCCTTTTTGAAATTCAGAAGGCTCATTCAATGTTAAAAGTGTATCACCCGGGTTTATTCTTAATTTTTGAGCTATGGTATTGGCCATACAAAAGATTTTATCAAAAATAGTACTGAACTCGGATCAGCTCTTATTGAATGTTGCTAAATGCTCGCGATGATCCAATATAGTATCAGGAAACAGACAACAAGTTTCATGAATGAACCCAGTAAAAAACCGACAAAAGAACCGATGGCTGCCTTAAATGATTTTTTTGAATCCTGGCCTCCGATCAACTCACCTATAAAAGCCCCGACGAACGGCCCGATAATAACTCCCAAGGGGCCTAACCAGAAAGCAGCAATAAAACCAATAGTACAACCCCATACGCCATACTTGGTACCACCAAATTTTTTGGTGCCCCAGATCGGGATGAGATAATCTAATACTAATGAGATCACGACAACTCCGCCGAATATCCAATATGATTTAGCCTCGAACGGGTTCGGATCACGAAACAATTGTAGCAGCATACCCACGTAGGCAATGGGTGGACCGGGCAATAAAGGCAACAAACTACCTGCAATACCAACAAGACATAAAACAATACCAAGTACGATCCAGACCCATTCCATTTTTATATTTGAGGTTTATGGTTTGATCCCGTTAGATATCGGGATTGAAGTTAGGAATTCGAATTCTCTTTAAAAGGAGTTCTGGTAACCAAATGCAAGTCAAAATTCAAAAGTAAAAAGGCAAAAAACTCCGACGGGACCGCGTTTTTGACTTTTGATTTTTTACTTTTTACTTTCCAGGCTTCTCTGCCAATTTTTCACAATGCCTGCCCATGGCACTATCATTGAGTATCAAGGGCTGAACCCTTAAATTTTTATACAATGGGAAAAATAATTGGAATTGACCTTGGAACTACCAATAGCTGTGTGGCCGTAATGGAGGGCAACGAGCCTGTGGTAATCGCTAACGACGAAGGCCGTCGTACGACCCCGTCGGTAGTGGCATTTTTGAAAAATGGCGAACGCAAAGTGGGTGACCCTGCCAAAAGACAGGCGATCACGAACCCTCATAACACGATTACCAGTGTGAAGCGTTTTATGGGCCGCCGCCACGATGAAGTAACTGAAGAAATTACGCACTGGAGCTACAAAGTGGTAAAAGGTGACAATAATACTGTTCGTATTGACATAGATGGCAGACTTTATACCCCCCAGGAAATATCAGCAATGGTGCTTCAGAAAATGAAGAAAACCGCTGAGGACTACCTGGGACATGAAGTAAGTGAGGCGGTAATTACCGTCCCGGCTTATTTTAACGATGCGCAACGCCAGGCTACAAAAGAAGCAGGTGAAATTGCAGGTCTTAATGTTCGCCGTATCGTAAACGAGCCGACCGCAGCTGCGCTGGCGTACGGTTTAGATAAAGATAAGCATGATCATAAAGTTGCAGTATTTGACCTGGGTGGTGGTACATTCGATATCTCTATCCTTGAAATGGGCGATGGGGTGTTTGAAGTAAAATCAACCAATGGAGATACACATCTTGGTGGTGATGACTTTGATAAAGTAGTAATGGATTGGTTGGCAGATGAATTTAAGAAAGATGAAGCGATCGATCTGCGCAAGGATCCAATGGCATTGCAGCGTTTAAAAGAAGCAGCAGAAAAAGCAAAAGTGGAGTTGAGTTCTTCTTCTGAAACAGAAATAAATCTTCCTTATATCACGGCCGTTGATGGCGTGCCTAAGCACTTAGTAAAAAAATTGAGCCGTGCAAAATTTGAGCAACTTGCTGATAGTTTATTTCAGCGTTGTTTGAAGCCGTGTGAGCAAGCACTCAAAGACGCAGGCATGAAAACGTCAGAGATCAATGAAGTGATATTGGTGGGTGGTAGCACAAGGATGCCGAAAGTGCAGGAAATGGTTGAAAAATTCTTCGGTAAGAAACCACACAAAGGTGTGAACCCTGATGAAGTGGTTGCAATTGGTGCGGCAATACAAGGCGCTGTATTAACCGGTGAAGTAAAAGATGTGTTGTTGCTTGACGTGACGCCGCTTTCACTTGGCATTGAAACGCTGGGCGGGGTAATGACTCCGTTGATCCCTAGCAATACAACAATTCCTACAAAAAAATCAGAGGTGTTTTCAACTGCCAGCGATAATCAGCCCGGTGTCCAGATACACGTAGTGCAAGGGGAGAGAAGCCTGGCGAAGGATAACAAGACGCTAGGAGTTTTCAACCTAGATAATATTCCGCCTGCCCCACGTGGTGTACCACAGATCGAAGTGGTGTTTGATATTGATGCCAATGGTATTTTGCATGTAACTGCAAAAGATAAAGGCACGGGTAAAGAACAAAAGATCCGTATTGAAGCCGGTAGTGGTTTGACAAAAGAGGAGATAGAAAAAATGAAGAATGATGCGAAAATGAATGAAGCAGCAGATAAGGCTGAAAAAGAAAAGATAGAAAAATTGAATCTGGCTGACAGTCTTGTTTTCCAAACGGAAAAACAATTAAAAGAATACGGTGAAAAAATACCAGCAGATAAGAAGACAGCAATTGAAACAGCAGTCGCTAAACTAAAAGAAGCACATAAAGCACAGGACCTCCCAGCTATCGAAGCCGCGACTACTGAATTGAACAATGCATGGACAGCGGCAAGCCAGGATATTTATAATGCACAGCAACAGCAAGCCGGCGGTGCACAACAGCCAGGTGCTGATGCAGGGCAACAGCAACAACCTGGTGGGAATGGTAATGCCGAGAATGTACAGGATGTGCCGTTTGAGGAAGTGAAGTAGAACCTTGATTAATGTGATTTAAAAGGATTATGATGAGATAAGGAAGCCTTCACAGAAATGTGGAGGCTTTTGTTTATGACTTAATTTCATATGACTAAAAAAGTGAAAATAAACTGGCATGTACTGAATGATTATAAAAAACTTATTTCAGAAATAAGTCAGTTGAATGGCCTAATTTATCATAATAAATCAATAATCAAAACCTACTTAAGGCGGGTAGAAAGTTGGGATAAAAAAAGAATCGGAAAATTTATATTAGGCAGCCGTTTTTTATATAATTCTCCTTATGATGGCCGGCTAATTTCGGGAGACTTTTATACTGTAAGCAAAACAAACTTTAAGGATAAAGTTTCTTTATTGGAACGAAAAACAAATAATTATTTTATTGCTTTAGCCTATGAATGTTTTGAGGAATTCATACGATCGATCACTGCGAGAATAATAATTAATAACAGAAAGACAGCAGAATCAATTAATGGGAAGTTAGGTTTTAGCTCCTATAAATCCTGTTTGTTATATCTCCAAAACCAATATAAAAATAATTCTAACATCATTGGTCTTTTGCGTAAACTTAGTGTTGAACTAGATTCTTCTTTTGTTAAAGAGAAGGGACTGAGAAATTTTCTAAATTTCTATCGAGTATATTCAAAATGTAGAAACCATATCATTCATACAAATGATGTGATCGATATAAATGCCTTTAAAAGCCCTGAGGCTGTTGATGAAAAATTTGCTATAAGATATTTTGGAGTTTATGCAAATAAAAAAGGCACAAAATATATAATTGATACATCGGATACATATAAAGAAGCTTTAGAAACGATAGCTGGTCTTGCATACCTTATAATTTCTTCGTTTGATTCAACTATAATTAAATAAATATTCATGGAAATAGAAATCTTTACACTCTGTGATTTCGCCCAGGATAATAACAGCAAACTAACTGTGGTAGGAACATTTGATTCTATCCATTCAAAACAGTTCCCATTTGTTCAACAAAGTTTTTCTGTTGCATGCCGGCTACGGTTTTCGGAAAAAGAAACCGGAGGTCATGCCATGCGCCTAAGATTTACTGACAGTAACGGAGATGAGTTAATAAAACCAATAGAAGGACAAATGAGTATTGCAAAACCACGGAATGGACAATACTCTGCCGTTAATCTTGTTTTTAATTTTAACCAGGTAAAATTTGAGAAGGCAGGTCGTTATTCATTTGAACTTTATATTGATGATGAATGGACATCGGGATTGCCGTTATTTATAAACCAGGTTTCATAAGAATATTGCCTCATGTCACCCTGAGCTTGTCGAAGGGTTGCTTGGCTTTAATACAAATGCTCATCAGGGCTTCGGCAAGCTCAGCCTGACAGTTTTTTATCAGAATCATTTTAAACGTGCCATGGAATGGCACCAAGGTCGCCATTGTTTACAAGTCAGGTTGCATAGATTGTTTGTCGAGTCTTGTCACCCTGAGCCTGTCGAACGATGAAGGGTGGCCGAACATAGTACAAAGGATGATGAGGGAATTCGGCAAGCTCAGCGTGACAGTCTTTATTTTTGATTTCTTGATTTGGATAGTTCTTTCAACTTATCAAAGTGCTGAGCAATCAAAGCTTGCTTCTTTTTTCTTGACCAACCCTTAATTTGTTTTTCTCTTGCTATCGCCTGGCTGACATCATTAAAAATTTCAAAGTATTTCAGTTCAACGGGTCTTCGCGAATAGGAATAACAATTTTCATCGTAACCTGTATTGTGTTCCCATAATCTTCTTTCAAGGTCATTGGTTATCCCAATATAATAATCCAGACTTTGCATTCAATTATATAAACAATATATGTATGGTCAATTTTCATTGCGTTCTAAAATTAAATCTTTCATTTAATCGATTACTCATTTCGTAAAAATTGGTACTTTAAAGTTTATTTACTGCGACTCTTTATGCAGCATCATGTGCTATATATTGCAAATCAATAAACAGTTGAGGTAACCCATTTCCCCAATGATATTTTAAAAAATAATTGTTTATCATTTAAAACAATTGAAATAAAAAATCCATGCTTACAGCAGACAATTTTTTATAAAATTAGTTCTTCATTCATTTGTTTAATAAGCGTTCCATACGTATATTTGCAACTCAAAACTGAGCAAGAAATAAACTACAAAGAACGTAACCTAACCAGTCCTATTTAAATTTCCTGGTTTTATTACTTCCCGAAAGAGCTCAGACGATTGTTAACCGACAGATTAAAAAAAAGGAGAGTATTATGAAGAGCATTACTATGCCCGTACATGAACAATTAGATGAAAAAACAAAAGATCAGTTGTTCAATGAAGTAAAAGAAACAGTGGCGAAAACAGCAACTGGAGAAAATCAGAAAAAGAAAACATTTACTGTGCAGGACATGTGGAACAGGCAAAGACGAGCAAAGTCGGCCAGTGCCATGATGCGCAGATGGAACCTTAACTGATGAAAACTAAAACCCCTGACTATGTCGGGGGTTTTTTATAAGCAATTAGTTCGTCTTCAACAAAAGGTGAAAATCAAAATCTTTACATTATTCTTAAGGCCTTAACAAAAGAAGTAGCAACAAAAGGTAATAGTAACGTGAGCCATTCCCAATGAGTGTAAATCGCAAAAATAAGACCGGCCGTTGATGCAAGGAATATAACCCACCAGATCATCGTAGAACTTTTCTGTTGCTCCATAGTCGAATAATTTTTGCTGGGGCAAAGATAGGGGAAGGGAATTCAATTTTATATTTCAAATTACTGATTTTGGATTTTTTCTTTTGAACAATGTTGCCACTAATGTTGATGAAGCGAGCAGGGCACCGATTAAGGCGATTGCCCATTTGCAATAAACAATGACATGATAAAATCCAAATTCGTTTCCAATCGCTGGTTGCTTTAACCATTTCAGTAAATAGTAATTTTCTATGATGTCGAACGCCCATGCGAATAACTGAAGGAAGGCAAAAAGTAATAACACCCTCTTTATAAGCTTTGACCTTACTTTCTCTGCTGCCACCATACAGAGACTGGCGATTCCCGGGTAGCAACCCGCCATAAAAATGAAATCAAAATTTAAATGATAAGTGAGAATGGTTCTTACTTGATCATTGATGCCGGAGAATATTTCAACTATCTTCTCTTTCGGATAAAACAATTCTAATCCGAAAATAGATATCTTCTCATTATTATAAAGGAGGTCATTTTCTATCCATTTCATGGCGAAAGCTCCGGCCAAAAACAGCCCGAGCGAAAATAGAAAAAGCCGGTTCCAGCGGTTGATATTACTTCTCATGATTATGGTTTTAAAAGCGTTGTGGGCTTGACGGTTAAAAATCGCAGTTTACATGAACTTTTTTATTACTTTCGTTCAATGTGTAAAAAATACACACAGAGAGTATTGGTGATATCGACTGAAATTTTAGGCCGTAAGGGTTGATTATCTGACTGCTTGACCAATTTATGAGAATACAATTTTATTTGCGATTCAAGACCTCCTTTGGCCAATCATTATGGATTAGTGATAACGGTGAGTTGGGCACCGACCTTATCAAAGGCGCTATTCCTATGTCCTATCTTAATGATGAATTTTGGGTTGCCAATCTAAAAATCGACAAGGAAAAAACCTCATCATTTCATTACAAATATATTCTTCGCAACAAAGACGGCGAGATCATTCCTGAGTTTGGGAAAGACAGGCTGATCGAAGTACCGGAGCACGGCGTGAAAGAGATTCAGATGGTGGATACCTGGAATCATGCAGGTGAATACGAAAATGTTTTTTATTCAGCTCCATTCAAAAATATCTTATTAAAAAGACCCGCGTCAAAATCATCGCAGAAATCGAAGCTGAAATTCACGCATATCTTTAAGGTGAAAGCTCCATTGCTAAAGACCAGTGAGTGTATTTGCATTGGTGGCAGTGGAAAAGTAATGACTGAGTGGCAAATGATCAAACCAGTCTTATTGAG
This sequence comes from Chitinophagaceae bacterium, assembly GCA_025923075.1. GTDB lineage: Bacteria > Bacteroidota > Bacteroidia > Chitinophagales > Chitinophagaceae > VBAS01. The sequence goes on along the minus strand of JAICGN010000017.1, from coordinate 31,523 downwards.
TAAAGAGGGAAACTGGTGGACCTGTAAACTCGACCTGTCGGAAGAAGTTTTTCCTTTAGCGTATAAATATGGCATTTATAATAAAAAAGAAAAGCGGTTTATACATTTTGAAGATGGCGTCAATAGAATTGTCTTTGCAGAAGCAGAGAAAAAGAAAGTCAAGATATTTCATGATGGATTTGTCCATTTGCCAAATAACACATGGAAAGGTGCCGGAGTAGCCATCCCTGTTTTTAGTTTACGGAGTAAAAAAAGTTTCGGCGTTGGAGAATTTGCCGATCTGAAATTATTAGCTGACTGGGCAAAGACAACAGGCTTACGGGTTATACAAATACTCCCGGTAAATGATACGATTGCGAATTATAGTTGGTCGGATTCATACCCGTATGCCGCTATTTCTGCATTTGCATTGCATCCTCTTTATATCAACCTCGAAAAAGTCACCGGCAAATCAAATGCTGCAAAAGCGAAAGCATTATCGGAGAAGCAGCAAAAACTAAACAAGCTGTCTTATGTTGATTATGTAGAAGTGGTAAAAACAAAACTTGAAGTGCTAAATGAGATTTTTGATAATACAGGTAATGAGTTTTTTGAAAAAGAAGAGTACAAAGAATTCTTTTCTGCTAATAAATTCTGGCTGATGCCATATGCAGGGTTCTGCTTTTTGCGCGATAAACACCAGACATCCGACTTTAGCAAGTGGGAAAAATTTTCTGCTTATAATAAAAAAGCAGCAGATAAACTTTCAAAAAATCCTGAAGCAAGCCGTGAGATCTCATTTCATTATTTTGTACAGTTTCACTTGCATACACAATTGAAGGAAGCAGCTGATTACTGTCATAAAAAAGGCATCGTGCTGAAGGGAGACATACCTATTGGCGTCTATCGTTATGGTTGCGATACTTGGGTTGATCCGGATCTGTATAATATGGATTGGCAGGCCGGAGCCCCACCAGATGATTTTGCAGTTAAAGGGCAGAACTGGGGTTTTCCAACTTACAACTGGAAAAAAATGCAGGAGGACCACTTTGAATGGTGGCGCAGAAGGTTTGAGCAAATGAGTAACTACTTTGATGCATTCCGCATTGATCATGTACTGGGTTTTTTCAGAATATGGAGTATACCTATCCACGCAGTAGAGGGTATCATGGGTCATTTTGTTCCCGCCATACCTGTGCATATAAGTGAATTTGGTGAAAAAGGTATGTGGTTCGACCATACTCGTTTTTGCAAACCCTTTATTAATGATGCTGTCCTTGATGAAATTTTTGGGAATGATGCTGGAAAGATCAAAGCCCATTATCTTATCAGAAAAGAATTTGGATTGTATAACCTGAAACCTGAGTATGAAACTCAAAGAAAGGTGGAAACGCATATTGCAACGCTGGGAGAAGATGAGGAGAATGGAAAGTTAAAACAAGGGTTGTTTGATCTAATCTCAAATGTTATTCTGTTTGAAGAAGGTGACTCAGAAGGTAAACAGTTTCATTTCAGGATCGGAGCTGACAAGACAATTTCTTTCCGCTATCTCGATCATGAACAAAAGCATAAACTCTACGATCTGTATATAGATTATTTTTTCAAGCGACAGGACGATTTTTGGATGAAAGAAGCAATGCACAAGCTTCCTTATTTGAAACGTGCCACTAATATGCTTATTTGTGGCGAGGATCTTGGAATGGTTCCACACTGTGTGCCGGATGTAATGCAGCAACTGGGAATTCTTAGCCTGGAAATTCAACGTATGCCAAAGAAAAGTCAATCGGAATTTTTTCTTCCATCTGAAGCGCCGTACCTGTCAGTCATTACACCTTCTACACATGATATGAGTACGATTCGCGGCTGGTGGGAAGAAGACAAAACAAAAATCACTTCATTCTACCGGCATGTGCTTGGACATTACGGCGATCCGCCTTTTTATTGCGAACCATGGATTAATCGTGCAATAATTATCCAGCATTTATACTCCCCGGCAATGTGGAGCATATTTCAACTGCAGGATATTCTTGGCATGAGTGAGACATTGCGGAGAGAAAATCCGCATGAAGAAAGAATTAATGTTCCTGCCGATCCAAATAATGAATGGAAGTACAGGATGCACATATTGCTTGAAGATCTCATTAACGAAGATGAATTCAATTCAGAGCTCCGGGATTATATTGAAAGCAGTGGAAGATAGCAGCTTACCATTTCCACGCTTATATTTGATGGATGAAAGTGAATTACTACAAATTCGATCTTCCTTTTCGTTATCCATTCACCATTTCCCGGGGTACAAAAACTCACCAACCGACATTAATTGTTGAGCTCGAACATTTCGGCATAAAAGGGTACGGTGAGGCCCCGGCAATTAAATATTATGACATCACGGTTGAAAAAATGATAGAAAATCTGGAGAGCAAAAAAACATTTGTTGAAAAATTTGCTTTCACCGAACCGGAGCGATACTGGCATTACCTTCATCATCTTTTTCCCAATAATCCATTTCTTGTTTGCGCGTTGGATATAGCCGCATGGGATTTATATGGTAAAATGAAAGGCAAGCCGCTTTATAAACTTTGGGGTCTTGACATTTCAAAAAATCCAATGACCGATTATACGATCGGCATTGATACAATTGAAAAGATGGTGCAGAAGATGAAAGAAAAACCCTGGCCGATCTATAAAGTAAAAGTAGGCACAGAGAACGATATTGAAATGGTAAAGGCATTGCGGCAAAATACTGATGCCATTCTCCGTGTTGATGCTAACGCGGGTTGGACAACTGAACAGGCATTGGAAAAAATCCCGTTATTGAAGGAATTAGGAGTGGAGTTAGTTGAGCAGCCTTTAGCCAAAGATAATTGGGAGGGAATGAAAATTCTTTATGAAAAATCTGCATTGCCATTATTTGCCGACGAAAGCTGCGCGTTAGAAAATGAAGTGGAAAAATGTGCGGGCTATTTTCACGGAATAAATATAAAACTTACAAAATGCAGCGGCATAACCCCAGCACGAAGAATGATAAAAAAAGCGAGAGAACTTACCATGCAGGTGATGATCGGTTGCATGAATGAAACAACAATTGGCACGGCAGCGATTGCTCAGTTATTGCCATTGCTTGATCATGTTGATATGGATGGACCCTTACTGCTTGCAGAAGATGTAGCAACAGGAATCACTTATGGCAATGGGCAGATTATTTATTCTGACCTTCCAGGTCTCGGGATTGGTTTTACTAGATGATTTATTTTCACTTGACTAAATAATTTTAAGGGGACTCGTACGTTATATAGCGGGCAAATCCCGGTTTGCCCTTAAAATCCATTATCTATGAAAAGCAGCTTCAGAAATCTGCTGGCAATATCATTTTGCCTGCTCTTCTCCAATTTAAATCTATGTTCGCAAACTGAAAACAAAGGAACCTGGCTTGGTCTTTTTGTTGGTAAAATGAATTACCAGGGTGATTTGAACCCCAGCAGCTTCAAATTCTCTAATTCAAAAACCACAGCAGCAGTCACTATTCGTCAGTCAATAAACAGGTGGCTTTCGTTAAAAGGTGGGTTATGTCTTGGAACTATCGAAGCAGCTGATCGATATAACAGGGACTATTTAAAACCACGCAACCTTAGCTTTTCTACAACCATAAAAGAAGCTTCCTTGGGGATAGAAACCTCATTGCTTGATCTGTCAACAACGCGTTTCACTCCATATGTGTACGGAAGCGTTTCACTTTACCATTTCAATCCATGGGCCTATGATAATAGCGGCCAAAAAGTTTTTTTGCAACCATTAAGCACCGAAGGGCAGGGTCTTACCCAATATTCAAAGCAAAAACCATATAAGCTTACTCAATTGGCTCTTGGGTTCGGAGGGGGAGCACGGTATGCGATCAGCGATAATATGAATATTGGGGTTGAATTTAGCCAGCGAAAGACATTTACCGACTATTTGGATGATGTTAGCAGTATTTATGTTGATCAAAGTATTTTAATGCAGGCCCGAGGGGCCAAGGCAGTTGAAATGGCATATCGCGGTGATGAGTTACCAGGAGGCCAATCCTATCCCGGTCATGGCGAACAAAGAGGAACACCTTCTGAAATGGATTGGTATTATTTCTTCGGAGTAAATTTTGAAATTAAGTTTTCCGCATTTGCCCAATTGTTTAATGGCTGGAATGCTGGAACGTCGTCAGCAATTCATAATACGCGTTGCCCGAGGAATGTGCAACAATAGCAATATGTGGATTGGGGATACTATATAAATGGTTTTTAATCAATTCAGGCCTTATTTTTGCGTTCAGAACAAAAACCTGACCGTGAAAACATTTCTTTGCCTCATTTTTTCTTTAAATCTTCTGTTTGTCCAGGCACAGCGTGTGCATATTGGGGTAGCAGGCGGGCTTGCCAACTATAGTGGTGATTTGCTTGAGAAGCTTTATGCCAAGAAGATCACAAATGGTTTTATTGGGGTTACGGTTCATTATGAACTGCAAGATCAGATCCTGATCCGTGGTGCTTACAATTTTGCGCGAGTAAATGGAAGTGATATCTATAGTGAGAAACCATATCTTGTACTCAGAAATCTTTCGTTTGAATCTGCAATATCTGAATTTAGTGTGGTGGGAGAGTATTATCTGTTTAATCTTTATGAAAGGCGATTTTCCCCATATGGTTTTATCGGCCTTGGCGTTTTTCATTTCAATCCTTACTCTTATGATTCAACAGGAAAAAAAGTATTTCTAAAACCGTTGAGTACGGAAGGACAGGGCATTTATCCAAACAAAAAAGAATATTCGTTGTGGCAACCAACGATCCCTATTGGGGCTGGTGTAAAATTTTCCATTACTGAAAACCTGCGCATAGGTATAGAAATTGGCTTGCGAAAATTATTTACAGATCACCTTGATGATGTAAGTACAAGCTATCCGGATTTTAACGATTTGCTTGCGGCAAGAGGACAAACAGCGGTTGATTTTTCTTATCGTGGTGATGAAGTACCTGGTGGTGACCCGGTTTTTCCAACAAAGGAAACACAACGCGGTGGTGCTGAACAAAAAGATCTTTATTACTTCACAGGACTCAATATATCATTTCGCCCATCATTTGGTGGTGGAGGTGGTGGCGGGGGCCGTAGCCGGGGCTTTGGTAAAAAAGGAAAATTCGGATGCCCGAACAATCCTTTATGATCTATACTTCATTGCATATTAACAATTGCTTATTGCTTGTTCCAAATTAACTTTGAGTTTCATATATAAGCAATGGCCTATCGCAATCAGCAACAATTTATTGATGCATTAGAAAAAGAAGGGGAATTACTTCGAATCAAAACTTTTGTTGATCCCTACTTGGAAATGGCAGAGATCACCGACCGGATGAGTAAACAACCTGGCGGTGGGAAAGCTTTGTTATTTGAAAATACCGGCTATGATTTTCCCGTGCTGATGAATGCTTATGGCAGTGAAAAAAGAATGTGCATGGCTCTCGGTGTTCAGCGGCTTGATGATGTGGCAAAAGAAATCGAAGGCTTGTTTAAATTATTATCTGCACCCAAAGAGGGTATACTGGATAAATTAAAAATGCTTCCTAAGCTGGGTCAATTCTCTTCGTGGATGCCCGCAGTAAAAAGTGGACGAGGTGAATGTCAGGATATCGTAATGTCCGAAAAGCCCCTTCCTTCGGGAGGGGTGTGGGGCGGGCCTCCTGATATTACCAAACTTCCAGTGATTACGTGTTGGCCAAAAGATGGAGGTCCATTTGTTACGTTGCCGGTTATTCATACAAAAGATCCCAACACCCATACAAGAAATGTCGGGATGTATCGTATGCAGGTGTTTGATAAAACACTTACCGGGATGCATTGGCATAAGCATAAAGTTTCAGCCAAACATTTTAATGAGTATAAAAAACTGAATAAACGGATGCCGGTGGCGGTAGCACTTGGCGGTGATCCCGTGTATGCATACGCTGCTACCGCACCCTTGCCCGAGAACGTTGATGAATATATGCTTGCAGGGTTTTTAAGAAAGAAAAAAGTGGAGTTGGTGAAATGCATTTCTCAACCAGAAATAGAAGTGCCTGCCGATGCGGATTTTATTATTGAAGGCTATGTTGACCCTGATGATGAAATGATCTGGGAAGGGCCTTTTGGAGATCATACTGGTTATTATTCCTTGCCTGATTGGTATCCGCGGTTTCATATCACCGCAATCACACATAAAAAAAGGCCGGTGTATCCTGCAACGATCGTTGGCATACCTCCCCAGGAAGATGCCTGGCTGGGCAAAGCAACTGAAAGGATCTTTTTAGCGCCGATAAAAATGACATTGATCCCGGAAATAGTCGATATGGATATGCCGGTCGAAGGGGTGTTTCATAATCTGGTGATCGCAAAAATTAAAAAAGACTATGCCGGCCAGGGACAAAAAGTAATGAATGCAATGTGGGGCGCCGGGCAAATGATGTTCAATAAAATTCTTGTGTTAGTTGATGGCGAAATAAAAATTCAGGATTACGAACAGCTTGCTAAATATGTTTTCAAAAATTTAAACCCTGCAACAGATATTTATTTTTCACAGGGACCGATGGACGTGCTTGACCACAGTTGCAGCAAGTTAGGGTTTGGAGGAAAGATGTGTATTGATGGAACTTCCAAATACGATGAAGAGACCGATGAAAGTTCAGCGTTCGGAGTTCAGCGTTCGGGGTTGAGTGAAAAGCTATTAAAGGACAAATTCTCTGAGATACACCATGTAAACATATCGCTGTTAAATAAAGAAATTCCGTGTGCAATAATTTCTGTAAAAAAGAACCGGAAAGGGCATATAAAAGAGTTGCACGATCAGGTATACTCATTAGAAGAAATGTCCGGAGTGAAGATGATCCTTTATGTTGAGCATACAGTTGATGCAAACGACCTGCCCACTGCTTTATGGCGTTTCTGCAATAACCTCGATCCGAAACGGGATTCTCACATTAATAAACGACCGACGCTGAACTCCGAACTCCGAACTCCGAACTACTACTCAGCTTGTATCGGTTTTGATGGAACAAGAAAAACAAAAGAGCATGATGATTTCAATCGCGATTGGCCAAATATCATTGTTGCAGATAATGATACAATAAAAGCTGTCGATGCAAAATGGAATGATTTAAATATTGGAACATTTATTCCATCTCCTTCATTGAAGTTTAAAGACCAGCTGTACGGGGAAGAAGCAGTGGTAAACTGATCATTCTTTTTTTATCACGATCTTTTGCCCGTCATTTATCAATACGTCATCAAAGAATTTCTTTACTTCGGCATACCTGGCCGCAGGTATTACGTGTTGCTTTAGAATTATCTGTACATAGGAATAAACAGCTCTTTTGTTTTCGTCAAACCAGCTTTTCGCTGTGTAGCTGGAATATTCGGTTTTGAATTCTTTTTCCGGGGGCAAGACATCAACTTTATAACCTTCCGGTAAGACATATACGGTTGTATCGTATTGTTCCAAAGGGAAATTAAAATAAAAATCAAGCCTGCGATTTTCTGCCTTTGGAAGTTTCCGCCTCCATATTTTGTACAACCGGGGTGCAAGGAAAACTTTGCTGCCTGCCGTAAACTCGGGAACCTTTTCAACTGACATTTTTAGCACTGCTGTATGCAGGGATTCAGCTTCTTTTTTTAATATCTCGAAGTCATCGGGTTGTTTAAAAGAAAGACCGAGAACAAGTGATTCTTTTTGTTCATCTCTTTTTTCTTTTAAAATATGGTCTATCATTTCCCTGTATTCACCCGTGCTGTGAAAAATTGTTTCCACGTTACCCGAACCGTCATTTTGCAATAGTATTTTGGAGTAAACAGAAAGGATGTTGGAATGGGAGTTACTGGCAGGTGTCGGGATCAATCTTCCTCCGCTTTCCGTTATCACCAGAGCATTTTTATTTTCGGTACTAATATCCAGCGATCCAAAATCAAGGCTATTGCTTGTACATTCCAGCCAAATTGAATCTTCTTTCAACGGCACATAAAGTATAACATGATTAAATGCATTATGTGGAAATTCCGGATCCACCGGTAATCCATTTGGCTGACGATTGATAAGCGCCTGGTAACTCTTTATTCCAACTCCGTCAAGTGCTGCCTGCATAAAATTGCTGAGGCCTTTACAATCACCATATTTTTTACTTTCTGTGAATGCAGCAGGAAATGGCTTAAATCCGCCGATCCCTAATTGAATGCTGACATATCTGAAATTCTTCTGCAGGTATTCATAAATGATCTTAATCTTTTCTTTATCATTTTTTGCACTGCCAACCATTTCACGAAAAAATATTTTTTTGTCTTCCGGTAAAACATCAATTCCTTTTTTTAGAGAAGCATACCACAGACCAAAACTTTTCCATGAAGTCATATCACCCTCATAATCGTCCATTTTAAATTTATTGGGAGCAAGTAAAACGGAAGGGTAGCGGTTCTCTGCGCTGACTGCACTTTCTTCAAATTCAAAAGGGGCCAGGCCATTTACCGTCCACGTATAGGATCTTATTTTGCCATCATCCTTTATTGCAGGTGTCAGCTTAATATTTCTTGTTTTATAGCGCAGGTCAAGATGGATGGGAACTTTTGCAGTAAAAGAAGATTGCAAGACCCCGGTTCCCGGCGTCAGTATATTAAAAGAAGGATATGTCAATGTTCCTTTGAATTTTAATTCGTACTCAAGCTCAATTGTTACGGGAAAATTTGAAGCGTTGACATTGTAAAATGTAACGTATCCATCATCCACCAAACCTTCACCCATGGCTTGGGTTATCATTTCCTTTTTTTTATGTTTGGATATCTGCCGTCCATTGGCATCATATACTTTCAATTCTGCGTCGGCGAGACTGGTGAATTTTGATGTAAAGACATAAAAGTCCAATGCATCTTTCCCATCCTCGTTCACCACTGTATATATTTTATGCACGTAAAGAGAAGCTTCATCAATATCCTGTAACGTAAATATTTTATTTTCAAATTGAACTACAACCCCGGCAGTCTTTTTTATACTATCCGGAACAGTGGCAAGATTGTAAGAAATAACCTGGCATCGCGATGATAAGGCCAATGAAATATAGAAACCAATCGCAACTATTCTTTTCATAGATTATGGGTTGGCTTTTTTCCGGATCACAAATTGTTCATTCAACAAATCGAAAAGTTTTTTATAAAACTCCCTGAATCCCTCGTACTCGGCGGTTGTGTAAAATGGTTTTTTGAATTCGAGGTTCACACGCAGCGTGAGGCGATTATCATTAACCTGTGACATACGGGTAACGACAATGCTGGTATCTGGCATTATCATCTTGATATTTTTTGGTAACTCTTCAAACTGATAGCCTTCCGGCAGGCTAAAATTGCCAATAATACTATGGTTTTGCAACATGCCAAAGAATACATCCGAAATCCTTTGGTCGGCCACAAATAAATTTTTTTCAAGGCCGGTAAATAAATTCACAGAGAAATATTGGTAGTCCCCCGAAGAGCTTATTTGCTGGTTAAAATAGACTGTTTGAACCAACGGCAAACTGTCCGCATCAAGATTTTCAAGAGCGATGCTGTCGATCGTAATACCGGGATTGTTTGAAGAAAAATATTTTTCAGTAAATTCTTTTTTGCCTTTTCTTGCCGCTTTTATTTTCGATAAGCGGGCATAATCGTAGCTGTTAACGCTTGCTACCCCGCTTAATTTTCCATCTTTATCGATGTTGCCTCGCAGGATAACCATGTTTTTATACTGCAGGTTATCTTTCCATAAACTTTCCCATCCCCATTCAAATGTTTCAATCTTCTCGATCACCAATCCTTCTGTGGCTACTACGTCTGGTGGAATAAGATGAGCTGGTGTCTCTTTATCCGTCCCATCCAATATATAAACATTGTCGCCAACGGTAACTTTTGCCAGCACCTTGTTAAACTGATAAAACCCCGGGCTCCAAAACGTGCCAGCGTCAGCACTGTTTACAAGACCATTATCATGGGTACTCACTAATATAGGTTTTGCATTCAGGCCCGCATCTTTCAATAGATTTATCAATATCAGGTTAATTTCTCCTGTAGTTCCTTTTTTGTCTTTCCATGCAGCTTTCACTCCATTCAATGCCCAAATGCCGGGATTGCCATTCCATTCCATATTCTTTTTCACATATTGATAAATGACCTTCATTCGCATATAAGGATCACTTATCGTTTTCAATTGAGCATCGAGATCTGCTGTGCGCGGAATTTCTTTTTTTATTTGCAAACCAAAATCGTCATCTTCCATCAGGAAGCGGATCACCTGCAGCCAGTTTGCAGTTATATTTTGACGTACTCCGCTTGAATTTTGATAGGCAATAGTCTTCGATTCTATTTTCTGCATATAGTCGTCTTCATTCAAGATATAAGGTTCATCACGCAGCGCAGGTACGTTGCTCATAGAAAAAAATCGCCTTGTACGGGAGGCGCTGTTATCAGCCTTTTGTTCGTAAGGCAGGTAGCATTTAGGTAAAAACGAGATATCAACACTAGCCGGGTAATCAAAAGTGAATTCACTATATTTTACCGGTATAGAACGCTGGAAATACCAATTGATCATACCGATGTTGGTATGTTTATATTTATATTCTATGATGGTGCCGGGCTTTACATCCGGAAATGTAAATACTTTTTCGGCCTCCCTCTTGTTGATCTGTCTTTCAAAAATCTGTTTCTTGTCAACTTTTGTCACTACGATATTACCAGAAGGATCAAGGTTATATACTTGTGCGGTAATATCTTTGATATCCTCCTCATTTTTCCAATTAATATAGTGCAAACGAATATCAGCCCTGTCTTTGCCTTTATCGTTTAAAATTTTTATGCGAATATGCCGGACAAGATCGATGCCCGTGCCGACAATGTAATCCAGTTGACCTCTATCGAACAAAACCATGGCCTCGGCGTTTCTATCGAAATCACATTCTTTCACCTCAAGATCGGTTTTTTCTACGTTACCAAAGGCAGGAATGTTGCTATCTTTGTTCTTCCCTTTTTGTCCCAAAAGGGATAATGAAATAAGAGTATAGATGGTAAGACTTACAACAAGGCGGAGCGGTTTTTTCATGTGGAGAGTTTTGGGGCGATGAATTAATTATAAAATAAAAAGAAATTGATGAGAAATACAATTGTCTGGCGTCATGTAATTTGTTTTTTGCTCTCGTTAGCGGGTTTTACGGGTGCAAATTCACAGCCCGGAAAGCCGAAACCTTTAGAAAAAAGCCTTCTTTGGGAAGTAAGCGGTAATGGATTAGGGAAACCTTCCTATTTGTATGGCACTATCCACATGATCTGTAAAGATGATGCAGCGCTTGGCGATAGTCTTGTGACCGCTATACAAGGATCAGACCGCGTATATTTTGAGGTTGATATGGATAACCTGATGGAAATGCTGACGGCCCTCAAAGATTTCAAGATGAAGAACGATACTACGCTGGCTGACCTGCTAAGCAAAGACGACTATGAAAAAGTAAAAGAGTACATGGAAAGCAAGAGCACCTTATTGCCTTTTTCAAAATTAGAAACGTATAAACCTATGCTTGCTTCATCATTACTGATGGAATCAGGAATTGGCTGCGAAGAATCGGTAGCTATGGAACAATTAATATTGGAAGTGGCAAAGAAGAATAAAAAAAGGGTAGAAGGACTGGAGACAATGAGCTACCAGGCATCAATATTTGACAGCATTCCATACAAGTTGCAGGCAGAGCAATTATTGAAATATGTGAAGGAGGGGGGAAATCAACCCGGCGCCGACAAACAATTTGAAGAAATGATCGAAGCATACAAGGCTCAGGATATCGAAAAGCTTGGTCAGTTTGTTTCTACAGACGATGGCGGGCTTGGGGATTATGAGGACATTTTAATTTATCATCGCAACCGCAACTGGGTAGAGAAATTAAAAGCAATTATGCCTGGAAAAAGTTTAACGATCGCAGTAGGGGCCGGGCATCTCGCAGGAGAGAAGGGAGTGATTAAACTATTACGCAAAGAAGGATATACGGTGAGGCCAATAAAGTATAAGATAAAAATGGAAAGGGTTATTTGATTCTATTCACTGCTGATAGAAATCCTTTCAAAACCAATTGAATCCTCTTTAGTCGGGCAGTCTCATCACCACAGGTTCGTTGAGCGTGTCCACAATTTTTTTGTATATATCTTTTATGCTGGGATAGTTCTCGGCCGTTACAAGTGTTTTAGTCTGTAAAAATCGAAGCAGTACAATTAACTCTCCGTTTTCAAAACGGACCTGTTTAAAGGCTTCAATGCTTTTATCGTCGGCCCTTATCGTCTTGTCTTCCGGCACATCAACTTTAGTACCGGGAGGAAGTTTAAATGTTTCTTCAACGACAATACTTGAGGGGAAACCAAAGTTTACATTTGTAAACCGTATGGAAGAAATAAATGGATTTTTTTCCATGCCGGTAAAGAGATTCGTGTTAAGAAATGTCATGCCACCGCTTTCACTTAGCTGTTGCTTGAATTTTATAAATTGATCAAAAGGCAACGAATCAGATTCTGGAGGCGCGGTGAAAAAACTGTCTGCTACTAATCCTTCATATGGTTTTTCAAATCTGTCGCTAATATATTTCTTTTTGTCGCTTTTCATTGCATTGAGACGTAATTGCCTTGCATACTCATAACTCTGGATTCTTGCTTCCCCGGTTAGCTGGCCTTCTGTATCCATCACTCCCTTTATTGTTACAATATTTTTATAAAACTTATTTCCAGGCGAAATTTTTATGAGGTTGTATTTCTTCTTATCAACAATAAACGCTGTTGTATTGAGCAGTGGATAGGGGGTAAGTCCGGGGGGACAATTTTCCTGGGAAGCATCAAGCAAATACTGTTTACCATCTGCAATTACAAAAGCTATCGTTTTATTAAACCTGTCAAGAAATGGATAGGTTGTATCTACTTTTCCGAAATCCCTTTCTGCAGCAAGTACGGGGTAAGTTTCAACACCTGCGGATTTCAACACGTTTACAAGTAGTAAATTTATTTCTCCAGAACTTCCTTTTTTTCTATCCCAAACGGATTTCAATCCATCGACTGCAAACTTGCTTTCAACCCCGTTCCAATCGATATTTTTATTTATATATTCATAAATGGCTCTTGTTTTACCCGTAGCTGTTGATTCATTTGCCGTCAATAACTTTATTTCATCAATTTTTAAATCTTTGTCTAATTGAGATCCGAAAATTTTATCAGTCATCAGATCATAGGCGAGGTCTCTCCATGTAGTACTAACTTTTTGTTTGCTTCCATAGGTGCTGAGGTAAGCCGAAAATTGAAACATTACTTTTTGCAAATAATCTCCGGGGGCATCCATATAGGGCTCGATGCGAAGTCCTGGTATATTGTTCATTTCAAAATAAACTCTTCCATCCGTCGGTAGCGGCTGAATAGTAATATTGTAGTCACTGCGTTTTTGAACGGTGTACACAAACTCAGCGGTAGGAAGCATTTGCAGCAGATAACAGCTTTTCATTGTCGGCATTTCTGATTGAAAACGCCATTCATCCAAACCACTATAACTTTTCATGGTACTTATGTAATGATATTCTATTATGCTGCCAACCTTTACGGCCGGCATTGCAAACTTCATGAGTGAATAGTAGCTGTTCGTACGTTCATTATAAAAAGATTTCTTTTCTACAGGAACCGACGATTGCTGACCCCTACCATCAAAATTGTATGTGTAAGCTTCAATACGGCTGATATTTTCAAAATCATCTTTTGAGTAAAATGGTATGGCAATATTAGCTCTGTCAATTCCCCTTTCACTCAGTATTTTGATCCTTATTCTTCTGTCCGTGATCAGACGGTAATCGTCATCATAATTGGCTACTGCTTTGTCAAGCAAAACAATTGCCTCAGCTTCGGGGTCAAAAGAACACTGCTTAATATTAATTTCCTCCTTGCTAAAAATGCCAAATGCAGGAAACTCCGTTTGTGAATAAGAAAAGATACAAGTGAAAAAGAGAATTAAGAGAAAGGTAGTTTTTGTGAGTGGCATAAGTTCGAAGTTTGTGATCAGTCTAATGTAATCAATCATTCTATAAATAAAAAAACCGCTCGCGAATAATGCGAACGGTTTCTTTAAAAGATAATTCTTATCAATATCTTTCAAGTGCCGAAAAGAAAAAGTCACCCTCAAGTTTTGCATTTTCATCACTATCGCTTCCATGCACTGCGTTCTCACCAACGGATGATGCATATTTTTTGCGGATCGTTCCTTCGTCTGCTTTTGCCGGATCAGTCGCGCCAATTAATTTTCTGAAATCAGCAACAGCATTTTCCTTTTCCAAAATAGCGGCGATGATAGTGCCGCTGCTCATAAACTCTACCAGTTCACCAAAAAAAGGTCGTGCCTTATGTACAGCATAAAATTCACCTGCTTTTTCCTGAGTCAGCTTAAGTTGTTTTAATGCCACTACCCGGAAACCATCTTTGATGATCATGTCGAGGATAGCGCCGGCATAGCCCCTTTTCATAGCGTCGGGTTTAATCATTGTCAATGTTCGATTGCTCATAATATTCTTTGTTTTTTGCGCCGCAAATCTAAGGGAAAGTTGCCAGTCATGACTCGATAGTTCAAAGTCAGGAATGTTCTGTTAAAAGCACACTGGACTATTGACTACCGACTACTGACTATTGACTGATTTCCCTACCTTCGCAGCCGTTTATGAAACCCATAGAGGATATATTTCCGCTTTTACATGAGGCGAAAAGAATTGTGATTGTTCCACATCAAAAACCGGATGCTGATGCCATGGGTGCTTCCCTCGCTCTTTCACATTTCTTAAAGCAGTTTGGCCACAGCGTAACTATTATTTCGCCTACAAATTGGGCTGGCTGGCTCAATTGGATGCCGGGGTGTAATCTCGTGATAGATTATGACATGAACAGGGAAAAGGCCGAAAAGAAACTTGATGAGGCGGAATGGGTCTTTTGTCTTGACTTTAATGCTATTCATCGTACAAAAAACCTGGCGGCAAAACTCGAACAGGTTAAGTGCCCCAGAATTCTAGTCGATCATCACCAGCAACCGGATGAGAAAAGTTTTGAATGGGGCATAAGTAGCACAGCGAAATCAAGCACCTGTGAAATGATCTACGATCTTATTTATGCTTCCGGTCATAGTGATAAGTTTACAATGGAGATGATCGATTGCATATATGCTGGTGTAGTGGCAGACACCGGATCATTTCGTTTTTCATCTACTACATCGGCGGTGCATCAACTTGTGGCTGACCTGAAACAGCGGGGCCTCGAGCATATGCATGTGCACAATGAGTTATTTGATAATTTCCTGGAAAACCGTATGCGGTTTATCGGGCACGTACTGATGAACAGGATGGAAGTCTATTATGAGTATAATACCGTGTTGCTTGTTATTCCCAAATCCGATCTGCTCAAATATCAAATGAAAACAGGCGATACTGAAGGACTAGTGAATTACCCGCAAAGTATAAAGGGCATTAAACTGGTTGCAATAGTTATTGACAGAGACGAGGAACGCAAATGGAGTTTTCGGAGCAAGGGAGATTTTGATTGCAATACCTTTGCCCGGAACTATTTCGAAGGGGGCGGACATTTTAATGCATCAGGCGGACGCAGTTCTTTATCCCTGGAGGAGACCGTCAGGAATTTTCATATCGCTATGAAAGAGAACATACATTTACTTCAATAAAAAAATACAATGAAAACAAAAATCAGATTGTTTGTCGCGGGGGCGCTTGCCATAGTTATGGTTTCTTGCGGCACCGACTACAAAAAAACAAAGACCGGGCTGGTGTATAAGATCTTTCCGGGTGACAGCAACGATTCACTGGCCAAAAACAAGAATGTAATAAAGTTCAATTTTATCCGTAAAATAAATGATTCACTTCTCTACACTACTTATGGTAAGATGCCAGCTTTCCAGGTGTATACTGAAGATCCGGGAATTTCCTATAGCCCGCTGGAAGTTTTATTTATGATGAGAAAAGGTGATAGCGCGGTTATCGTGGAGTCTTTTGATACGTTAATAAAAAAGGGAATGCAGGCACAAATCCCGTATGGTAAAAAGGGAGATCAGATAAAAACATATATAAAGATCCTTGAGATTTTTAGATCTGATAGTACTGTGGAAGCAGATTACAAAGCCGAAGTGGAAAAAGACAAGCCACGCCGGGAACAGGAGATGAAGGATATGCAGGCAAAGCAAGTGGAAGAATTTAAAAAATCCGGCGAAATAGAAAAAGAAGAAAAAGAAATAGAAGCCTATCTCGCAAAACGGAATATAAATGCGGTCAAAGCACCTGGTGGTACCTATGTTTTTGTTAAAGAAAAAGGGAACGGTGAGCCCGTAGCAAATGGAAAATATATAACAGCGAAATATGCCGGACGATTTTTGGCAACCGACAGTTTATTTGAATCCAGTGAATATATTTTCGCGTTAGGTAAAGCCGAAGTTATTAAAGGATGGGACGATGGATTTACCCTATTTAATGAAGGGGGGAAAGGAACATTATTTGTTCCCGGGTACCTTGCTTATGGTAAAGGAGCTGGCCCTGGTGGTAAGCCTTTTGAATCGCTGGTCTTCGATATTGAAGTCTTAAATGTGAGCAACACGCAGCTTGAAGCTTATGCTGAGAAAAGAGTGGCAGATTCAATTGCAGGCAAAAATCCTATGAGAGTAAATCAATAAAGTAAGAATTTTGAGTAAACCTCTTTTCTTTCAACGGGAAAGAGGTTTTTTATTTATTTGTCGCTAAAAAAAGTGCGACGGCTTCTTTCGCCTCTTTTACATCATGAACTCTAAGAACGGACGCACCATTCATTAAGGCAATAGTATTGAGAACAGATGTACCGTTCAGTGCTTCATCAGCACTTACGCCTAGTGTTTTGTAAATAGTGGATTTGCGGGAGATGCCGACCAAGATCGGTTTGTCAAGCATTTTGAAAACAGGAAGATTTTTCAGCAACTCAAAATTGTGATCAATTGTTTTTCCGAATCCAAAACCGGGATCAATAATGATATCAAGAATACCAGCTTTTCTTAAGTCGTTTATTTTTGCAATAAAGAAATCCAGCACTTCACGGTTCACATTTTCATAAACTGGATTTTGCTGCATGGTTTGGGGCGTTCCCTTCATATGCATGAGTATATAAGGAACTTTTAATTCGGCAACGGTTTCAATCATGTGTTTGTCCATGCTCCCCGCACTGATGTCGTTTACAATTGTCGCGCCGGCGTTTAGAGCAGCCAGGGCGACTTTGGAATAAAAAGTATCTATGGAAATAAACGCGTCAGGAAATTTTCGAATAATTGCTTCTATTGCAGGAACAACTCTCTTTAATTCGTCATCCGGAGCGATCAATTCACTGCCAGGTCTTGTGCTTTGCCCGCCGATATCAATTAAGTCGGCCCCATCGCTCAGCATTTTTCCAACTTTCGCCACTATTTCATCCACTACAGTAAAGCGGCTGCCTCCAAAAAATGAATCGGGTGTTGCATTGATAATTCCCATCACAAGGGGTTTGTCCACCACAAGCAATCTTCCCTTACAATTCAATGTAAACATTCGCTTTTTGTTCGTTATTTTTGGCGATAAAGATAGTGAAGGTGAGTGGTCAATGGTGAATGGTCAATCGTCAAAAAAACGGTTACTTTATTTTTGAAGCCTCATTTGCTTTTGGTATTCTAAATTCACCATTCACCATTGATCATTAACAGTATGACAACAACCGACAAGCAATACGACGAAGTGATCCGTTCCTGTAAAGAAATTTTTTTGAGAAAAGCAATAGATTATGGAACGGCATGGAGAGTACTACGGACGATTTCAATCGTTGACCAGATCTTTATTAAAGCCCAGCGTATCCGCACCATTCAGGAAACCGGTAAACAAAAGGTAGCGGATGATATTTCAGCAGAATTCAAAGGCATCATCAATTATGCGGTGATTGGGCTCTTACAATTAGACTTAACAGAAAACGATCCCGAAGAAATGCCGGTTGACAGGATATCTCCGATGTTTGATGAAAAGGTTGGGATTGCTAAAAGACTGATGGAGGATAAGAATCACGATTATGGGGAAGCATGGCGCAGCATGAGCCAGCAAAGTTTTGTTGATCTTATTTTGATGAAGTTGCAGCGGATACGCCAAATAGTAGTCAACGATGGAAAAACGATCATGAGTGAAGGCATTGATGCCAATTACCTTGATATTGTAAACTACGCGGTTTTTGCGTTGATCCTGATGAGCGAGGAGAAAGTAAAAACCCGATAGCTATCGGGTCAAAAGTAAAAAGTCAAAAAATATCCTTGTCGAATGAAAATAGCTATCAATATTATCAGAATTTTTGTCGGGTTACTTTTTATTTTTTCCGGTTTGGTAAAAGCCAATGATCCGCTGGGTACTGCCTATAAAATGGAAGAGTATTTCGAGGTATGGAATGCTGATCTTGCGACCAGTAGCTTCTTTCTGAAGAATGCATTGACCAACTTATTTCATTTTCTTAACGATCATACTTTGTTTTTATCTGTGACCATGAATGCATTTGAAATTATTGCCGGCGCTGCTTTGTTGCTGGGATGGCGAATGAAATTATTCAGTTGGTTGTTATTATTACTAATGGTATTTTTTACAATTCTTACCGGGTATACATATAAAACAGGCAGACCCACCAATTGCGGTTGCTTTGGCGATTGTATAAAAATCACTCCGGAATATTCGTTCTATAAAGATGTTTTGCTTTCCATATTAATTCTCGTTCTTCTTTTTGCAAGACGACATATAAAACCACTTTTCTCTCCGGGGGTGAATACCGGCTTAATGTTTTTAGCGACAGTGTTCAGTTTTGGTTTACAATGGTATGCTTTGCGGTATCTGCCACCGGTGGATTGTTTACCTTTTAAAAAAGGAAGTAGTATACCTGAGAAAATGAAGATGCCGGCAAATGCCGTTCCTGATAGTATCGTGATGACTTTTGTTTATGAAAAACAAGGGCAGAAAGTTGAATTTACTGCCGATAAGTTCCCCGCTGATTTTAATGACTCCGTGTACAAATTCGTTAATCGTTATGATAAACTGGTAAGGAAAGGAAAAAACAATGAGCCCCCGATAAGAGGGTTTGCTTTGACCGGTGCAAAACATGCGGATTCGACAGGAGTTGAAACAACCACTGATTCAACCCTGGTTATTTTATCCCAGCCCAAATCCTTATTGTTATTTAACAACATTCTGCCTGATAAAGACCCTGCCTGGAAAAATGATTTGCTAGCAGTTTACGCCGAAGCACACAAAAAAGGAATTCCTTTTTATTTTGTAACAACGAACCGGGATTCAGCAATGGCAGTTTATTCCCAAATGGGCTTTCAGAACATCAATGTGCTTTCGTGTGACTTTACAGCAATTCGCACTGCCTCAAGAGCTGTTCAAACACTGTATTTGTTAAATAATGGAAGAGTAGAGGCCAAATGGAGCCATGCAAATTTCGATGAAGCTAGTAAAGTTATTGAAAAGTAATAATATAGAGTTTAGTTGCTGGTTGCCAGCTACTGATTACCGGCAACCGGAAACGGGTAACATTTTATAAGTAACAACTCACTTGCTAACTTTTGTAATCAAAAAACTTCTTTATGGCCTGCTTGTACTGGCAGGTGTGGTTATCCTTGTTTTTTTTCTTTTCCAGGGTTTTGGAGATCCTTCACGCCTTATTATGGGACAAACCGGTGATGCGGCAACACAGGCTAACATACGTAAGGAACTTTACCTTGATCAGCCGAAGTGGAAACAGTTTTTGTATTACATCAATGATGTTTCACCTGTAGCAATTCATTCTTCAAAGGAGATAAAAGAAAAAAAATTAAAAGGAATTTTTATTGGGGGAGAAACAAAAGCAGGAATAAAAGTTCCCTATCTCCGCAAATCTTATCAAACAAAAAAGGAAGTGGGAAGCGTATTGACAGAAGCCTTACCAGGCACTTTGATCCTTGCATTCACAGCAATGTTCATCGCAATTTTAATTGGTATACCACTGGGTGTGCTTGCCGCGGTCAAGAAAGGGACCTGGTTGGATACCTCATCGGTTTTTGCGAGTATTGTTGGCATTTCGGCGCCATCATTTTTTATGGGCATTGTGGTCGCATACATTTTTGGATTTCTATTATCTGACTGGACCGGGCTACATATCAATGGGAACTGGTTTGATGTGGATGAAATAACCGGCGAACGTAAATTAACCTTGCGTAATCTTATTTTACCCGCATTTACACTTGGTATTCGCCCGTTGGCGATCATTACACAGCTTACCCGGAGTGCCATGCTTGATGTGCTCAGTCAGGATTATATCCGAACCGCTTATGCAAAAGGGTTAAGCAAGACGCAAGTGATCTGGAAACATGCCCTTCGGAATGCGTTGAATCCGGTGATCACAGCGGTCACGGGCTGGTTTGCAGAGTTGCTGGCCGGTGCATTCTTCGTCGAATATATTTTTGGGTGGAAGGGCATCGGTAAGGTAACTGTCGATGCCCTTGAAAAACTGGATTTCCCCGTAGTAATGGGCGCAGTCCTTATCTCAGCCACATTCTTTATTGTTATTAATATACTTGCTGACATTCTGTATGGTATGGTGGATCCAAGAGTTCGGATGCTATAAGACTTGCACAAGTCAAACTTTACAATTTCATTACATAAGTTTATTCCTGAGATTATTTTCAAGCATGACATTTGCAATAAACCGGCGGACTTTTTTTTACACATTGACAAACATCTGGCTTTTTGGTTATATTTTATTCGTAACTTGAAAATGACCGTAGGCTCGCAGTCAAATCGATTACTAAACCTATTAAACCTGTGCGTATGGAAAAAGTAACTTCAATCCTCGCAAAAAAAGAACCTCATTTCCACACAGTTTCACCAACTGCATCAGTTGACAAAGCACTGAGTCAAATGTGCTGCGAGAACGTGGAATACCTCATCGTAATGGATGACGATGAAAAATATATCGGACTCATTACAGAACATGATATTACAAGCAAAGTATTATTTGCAAAGAAAAAAACAAATAATACAACTGTGGAAACAGTGATGAATAAACGGTTGCCTGCAGCAACAGTAGAGGATACGGTTGAAAAGTGCATGCAAATGATGCGACAGTTCAGGGTTCGTTATCTGCCTGTATTTGAGAATTTCTCGTTCCGTGGAATCGTGTCTTCAGAAGACATATTAGAGGAAGCAGTCAATAACAGGGGAGAGATTTTTGATACCGAGATCCGTAAAGCGGGTCGTTTTGGAGTACTTACTTAATTACAACTTCTTTTATTACATTCTTGCCAAGAGCTTCGTTTACACGAAGCTTTATTTTTTCTTTTTGAAAAACCAATTCCTGCTTTAGTGGTGCGACATGAGTGGTGATAAAAAGTGTATCGTTAATGATCTTGATCTCTTCAGTATATTTTGCTATTGTTTTCCCCATTATCTCACCCCATAGTTCCTCGATTTGTAAAGCCTGAATCGAACCTTTAATACGGCTTTGTTCTAAAAATTTCTGGATAGCATCACCAATTGAATATTGACCCATGAAAACAAAGTTAGAAGTTAATCCCGATAACTATCGGGATCAAAAGTAAAAAGCCAACCGTGATATGGCCAAATGTGACCGCTTACCATTTACTATTCAACTCAATTGGATTAATTGATAGTTTATTGATAAAATGTCTAAATGCTGTGAAAGTCGTTCTTCGTTTGTGTCTGTAATAAATACTTGCCCCTTATTTTCAATACAAACGCGATAAAGCAGGTTGGCGATACGATCCTCATCTAATTTCTCAAATACATCATCAAGCAAAAGGAGTGGAGCAAACCCTTTATTTTCCTTTAGCACATCCATTTCCGCCAGCTTAAGAGCAAACAACAAACTTTTTCGCTGGCCCTGAGAAGCGATATTTTTAAATAATTGCCCGGTTAAATTAAAAACAAGATCATCCCGGTGAATGCCCCCTGTGGTCCTTTGCGCTACCATATCCCGCTGCCTGTTCAGGTGCAATAGTTCTGTAAACGAGCATTGATTTAATTCACTTTGGTAATGCAATTCTGTTTCTTCTTCCTGTTTTGCTATTTCTGAATAAAGTTTTTTTACAGCAGGTAAAAAAGAAATTAGAAACTCTTTGCGCTTTTCAAAGATGTAGTTCCCGGGTTTTAGCAATTGTTCATCCAATACATCAAGCAATGAAAGGTTTCTATTTCCTGTTTCATAAAAACTTTTCAATAATGAATTCCGTTGAAGCAGTATCTTGTTGTAATTAATCAGATGCTGCAAATAATCTTTATCGATTTGTGAAAGAAGTGCATCGAGAAATCTTCGCCTTTCCTCGCTGCCATCGGTAATGATCTGGATATCATCCGGCGCAATGATCACACAAGGATATCGACCAATGTGCTCTGAAAACTTTTCATAGGCTGCGTCATTTACCAGGAACTCTTTTTTACCTGTTTCACGAACAATGCAAATTGCTTTTTCTTTTTTGTCATTTAGTTCCAGGCTGCCATCGACTCTAAACCCCTGCTGGCCATTCTGAACAGTTAAAGTGTCTCTTGTAAAATAACTTTTGGTAAAACATAAATAGTGAATGGCATCCAACAAGTTAGTTTTGCCAACGCCATTGTTGCCGCAAATGCCAACGATTCGTTCATTGAATCGGAATGAACGGTTGCTGTAGTTCTTGAATTGGGTTAATGATATGGAATGGAGTTGCAGCACCTTGTTGCAATATTAAATTTAATCCGATGATTATCGGGATTGAGTTCTGTGTTTTGAAGTAAATTTAGTGTAAGAATGAAAAGGCGTTTTTTGCCAGTAGTGCTTTTATTTTTTATAATAAATGGCTTTGGACAGAAACCTGTACAAAAATGGAAGAAGCATGACCTGCCATCGGACGCCGCGATTCTTCAATACAACAACTCGCCGACAAGTTGGCTGGTGTCCTTAGATTCTTCCGGCCAGGTAATTGCTCAAAACAAGATTGCCAAATATCCATCTGCAGATACACTGCCCTTCAGACTTTACTTTGATACGATGCGATCCTATAGTTGGAAAGGATTTCGAACGGTGAAAAAAGTTGCTAACGGCTACCTGGTGGGATTTAATAAAGGCGAATTTGGCGGAGCTCTTTATTGGTTTTCAGAAAAGGGAGATACATCCTACCAAATTTCACGATCGAATGTTGACTATATTTTTGAGTATAAGAAAAAAGTCTATATGGTAAATGGAGTTTTTCATATGGACACTGATCTTGGAAGAATTAATGAAATGAGATTTGAGGACGGGACATGGAAAGTTGAAGAGTGGGTTGAGTTGCCGTCAAAGTCGCAGGTTATAATGCCTTACAAGAACCGGATGCTAATCGTTACAACCAAAACAATTTTATTTTTTGACGGTACAAACAACTTTGATTTTATTAAAAAGGATGGTTTTTGGGATGTACTTTATCCGCAATCGGCCGTGATTCTAAATCATGACCTGTTTGTTGGCATGCGGGGAGGGGTTTATAGGATCAATCTGGAAACAAAAACGGAAGAATGGCTAACGCCTAAATAAAACAGGTGTTATGGAAACAATAACAGGACCCCGAACACTGCGCGTTGCTCACTGCAGGCTGTGCGTCGTAACGGAAGCGCAGCCAAGGCTATAAAGTTGGAAACCATATAAAAAATACCATTCCCAAATCTCAAATATGCAATCTGAAATCTGGCAAGTTTGCCTTATTTTTGCCCCCGTTTAAATTTATGGCAGAAACATCACCAACTCTGAAGCCTGTGGCTACAAAATTCTCTAAAGAAACATATCTCTATTGGTATGAGCTGATGCAGCTTATTCGCCAGTTTGAACTAATGGCAGAAGAGAAGTACAAAATGGAAGGAAAGATCCGTGGATTCTTTCATGCCTATATCGGGCAGGAAGCCATTGCAGCAGGATGTATGACGGCCACTCGTCCTGAAGACGGATTTATCACTGCATATCGTGATCATGGATTGGCAATTGCGAAAGGCGTTAATGTGAATAGTTGTATGGCTGAATTGTATGGCAAAGCAACGGGTTGCGCAAAAGGCAAAGGTGGCAGCATGCATTTTTTCGGAAAGGAAGTCGGCTTTTGGGGTGGTCATGGAATTGTGGGTGCGCAAATCGGAACAGGTGCCGGGTTGGCATTTGCTGAGCAATACCGTGGCACTGATAATGTGATACTTTGCTTTTTTGGGGATGGCGCTGCCCGTCAGGGAATTTTGCATGAGACGTTCAATCTCGCCATGTTATGGAAGTTGCCTGTAATTTTTATTTGTGAGAATAACAATTATGCTATGGGTACTTCGGTAGAACGTACCAGTAATGTAATTGACATTTATAAACTGGCTGATAGTTATGAAATGCCGGGTGACACCGTGAATGGAATGAGCGCTGAAGCTGTACATGAAGCGGTAAGTCGCGCCGTAAAAAGAGCCAGGGAAAAAGGCGGGCCGACTTTGCTTGAAATGAAGACCTATCGCTACAAAGGCCACTCAATAAGTGATCCGCAAAAATATCGGAGCAAGGAAGAAGTAGATGAATATAAGGGACAAGATCCGATACAACAGGTGCGCACAACAATTCTTTCAAATGGTTTTGCCAAAGAGGAAGATTTAAAGGCCATCGATGACAGAATCGATGGGATCGTTGCAGAATCGGTAAAGTTTGCTGAAGAAAGCCCATGGCCTGATGACAACGAAGTGCTGAAAGATGTTTACGTTGATAAGAATTATCCTTTTATAGTCGATTAATACTTTTTAAGATTTCTAATTAAATAAATTTCAAGATTAAATGGCAGTGAAGAAAAATGCGGGTCATGAAAATGAAGAAATAATTGCGAAGGCGCAGGATTTTTGGACACGCTACCAAAAACAAATTACCGTTGTACTTGCAGTTATTGTATTGGGTGTAGGTGGCTGGTATGGCTATAAAAGCTTTGTTCAAAAACCAAAGGCTGAAAAAGCTATTGATGCAATGTATAAAGCCGAAGACTATTATCGTATGGATAGTCTTCAAAAAGCGCTTAATGGTGACGGGATCAATCCTGGGTTCTTAAAAGTGATCAAAGATTATGGCGGGACTGATGCGGGTAACCTGGCTCGTTTTTATGCAGGTGACTGTTACCTGAGAACCGGTGACTTCAATAATGCGATAAAACAATTAAAAGAATTTTCTACATCATCAAAACAAGTGCAGGCAAGAGCTTATAAATTGTTGGGTGATGCCTATTCGGAGCTGGGACAAAACGACGAAGCGATCAGCAATTATAAAAAAGCGGCGAATCATTTTCCTGATGACCGTCATGCGTCTGCAGAGTATTTATTTTTTGCTGCGTCGCTTGCTGAAAGATCAGGAAAAAACAATGATGCAATTGGCCTTTATAAAGAGATTAAAGAAAAATATCCAGAAACGATTGCAGCCAATGAATCAGATAAATACCTGGCAAAGCTTGGTGTATACAATTAATCACTGATGGCAGAAGTTAGCAACAGTAAACTTTTAAATACAAATGCAGGCATTCCTAAAAAGAATGCCTGTATTGTTTTGGTAAAGACGGAATGGAATGCGGCCATTGTGGATGAGCTCGAACGGGGATGTAGAGAAAAGTTAGAAGGAAATAAAATAAAAAAGATAATAACGATAACAGTTCCCGGAGCTTTTGAGATCCCCTTTGCTATAAAAAATTATTGGGAGAGCGCCGGTAAGAAAAAGAAGCCAGCTGCATTTGTTGCCCTGGGTTGTGTTATTCGCGGTGATACGCCGCATTTTGACTATGTATGCAAAGCGGTGACAGATGGTGTGGTACAATTAAATCTTTTATTGCCTGTTCCTACGGTTTTTGGAGTATTAACTGTAGACAATGAAATGCAGGCAAATGAAAGGATCGGGGGTGTCCATGGGCATAAGGGAGAAGAGGCAGCAGTGACTGCAATTAAGATGATAACCCTACAACCCTAAACGATTAAGGGATTTAAAGAAGGATTCTCTGATTTGAAAATTATTTATCAATAAACCTGTAACAATCTAAGTTTCTCCGCCTGAGGCGGAGGACAGGGGGCATGAATGTACAACTCTTCATACCGTGTTTTGTTGACCAGCTATATCCACAAACTGGATTTAACATGGTCAGAGTGCTGGAAAAAACCGGCTGCACGGTTACTTACAATGCAAAACAAACCTGCTGCGGCCAACCTGCATTCAACGCTGGTTTTTGGGATGAAGCCAGAGCTGTGTGTATGAAATTTGTTAAAGACTTCAGCGGAACTGATTATATGGTCACCCCAAGTGCAAGCTGTGCTGGCTTTGTAAGGAATTATTATTCTAAATTACTTGATAACTCTTCAGTGCATAATGAAGTAAAAGAATTAAGCAAAAGGATTGTTGAGTTTTCAGAATTCATGGTAAAAATTTTACAGGTCGAACAGGTAGGTGCAGTGTTAAATGGTAAGGCAACTTACCATGATAGTTGTGCAGGATTAAGAGAATGCCGTATTAAAGACGAACCCCGAAAACTTTTATCAAATGTAAGAGGTCTTGAACTTCACGAAATGAATGATGTAGAAACCTGTTGTGGTTTTGGGGGAACCTTTGCCGTGAAGTTTGAACCGATATCGATAGCCATGGGCGAGCAGAAAGTTGAAAATGCATTATTGACAAAAGCCAGTTATCTTATCTCAACCGATCTTTCCTGCCTTATGCATTTGGACGGATATATAAAGAACCGTGGATATAATTTAAAGACGATGCATATCGCTGATGTATTGGCGAGTGGTTGGTAAGAGAAGCCCCTAAATCCCCTAAAGGGGACTTTGGGAAGTTTCCTATATTTGAAAGAATCATTTAAAAAAAAATTAAAAGCCCCTTTAGGGGTTTGGGGTATGAACTACTGGCTTGTAAAATCAGAACCCGGTACTTATTCGTGGGATGACCTTGTAAAAGAAGGGCAAACCTGCTGGAGCGGAGTCAGAAATTATGCAGCCCGGCTCCATTTACGCAATATGAAAAAAGGCGACGAAGTATTTTTTTATCATAGCAATGAAGGAACCGATATTGTTGGCATTGCTAAAGTAACAAAAGAAGCTTACCAGGATCCCACTACGGATGATGACCGCTGGTCTGCGGTCGATTTGAAACCGCTAAGGAAATTAAAAAAGCCGGTGGCACTTGACACAATTAAAAAGGACAAACGTCTTGCAAATATGGCGCTGGTTCGCATTGGCCGTCTTTCTGTTCAACCCGTTACTGACGTTGAATATAAAATGATAATGGGGCTGGCGGGAGAGAAGTAGCACTACGGTTTATAAGATTTGAAATGATGTAGCGGATATGCAGATTCAGAATGAATCTGCTTTTTTATTTTCAGTTAAAAGTTAATATAATAGTAATCATAGTTTTGTTTTTAGTTTAATCGCCTGCGGTTCTAAGCAGTGGCACGATTTAGTATTTTTGGCGCATGGGAAAGAAAAAACTCGTTGTGCTTACCGGCGCGGGCATCAGCGCAGAAAGCGGATTAAAAACTTTTCGTGACAGTGATGGGCTTTGGGAAGGTTATAATATCGAAGATGTCGCAACACCCCGTGCCTGGAGAAAAGACCCAAAGCTTGTTCTTGAATTTTATAATTACAGGCGAAGAAATGTGTTAGATGCACAACCAAATGCTGCACATCATGGCCTCGCAGAATTGGAAAACAATTTTGAGGTTACGATCATCACACAAAATATAGATGACCTGCACGAAAGAGCCGGGTCAACAAATGTGTTGCATCTTCACGGAGAAATTTTTAAAATGAGAAGCGAAAAAAATTATGAACCTGTCTATGAAATAAAAGGCGATATAAAAATAGGCGATGTGGCTGAGGATGGGGGACAGCTTCGTCCGTATATAGTTTGGTTTGAAGAGCCGGTTCCTAAGATTGAAGAAGCAATACCAATTGTAAGAGGCGCTGATGTTTTTATTGTTGTAGGTACTTCATTGGTTGTGTACCCGGCAGCAGGACTTGTAAGCTATGCACCGTGGAATATTCCAAAATATATTATTGACAAACGGATTCCGTATACATCGGCGATAACAAACATAACCGCAATTGAAAAATCAGCTACCGAAGGGGTAGGAGAGTTAATAAAGCTATTACAGGAGTATTAACATAGACTTATTTTTCACCACCTTCCGGGCCATAAAAAATAACCCAGGTAGCAAAATTTTCAGAGAAGTTTTCAAACCGGTGTTCCATACCTGCAGGAACAAATAAAATATCGTTTTTCTTACAGGATATTCTTTCCCCATCGCGATAAAATTCACTTTGCCCCTCAACAATTATATAGATCTCGTCTTGTTTATGCGGAATTTGTGTATCTAGCTTTCTTGGGGCAAAATACTCGATCGACATGGTACCATGTTTTATCATGACAGTGAACGGAAGCTCAGTTTGCTCCAACAATTGAATTAATGCCTCATCAGCAGTTACTTTATATTTCATACACCTGTTTTGTTTCTTCATGAAATTTAATTCCGTTGCTTTCCAATTCCTTCAGCACGGGTTCATAAATTTCTTTTTTGGTAGGGATATGTAAACCCGTGAGTTTTATGGTTCCGTTCAAGATAAGTTTGGCAGCAATACCCAGGGGTAACCCAACAGTTTTTGCCATTGCAGTGCGTAGGTTATCTTGCCCTTTCACAACTAATGAACTGTTAACTGATGACTGTTGACCGTTGACTATATATTCAATTTCATGCAGCATAACGATCATATCTCTATCCTCCTGCTGTAATGCAAGTTTTTTCTCTAACACAAATTGCATCACATCTGCTGCGCTGCAAAATCCCTTATTGATTATTGTTTCATCATCATCCATTCCCAGGAAAAAAAGCTGTTTGAGCGTAAGATTTGCTTCATGCATTTTATGGGCTACAATCTCCGCTGCATCAGTTTTTATTTTATCAAGATCCATTTTTTGCAATTCGCCTTCTTTACCTACTACCATGAAATCTTTATCTATATCTCCGCCGCTTGCTTCTGCTTCTTTTTCCGCTTCTACCAGTTCCATCAATTTTTCCAATAGATCTTTCGTTTGATCGAATCGTTCTGAAAGTTTCTTCTGCAGCCAATCGCTAAATCCATTTTTTTCCATGTGCTCCTTAAAAAAATCTAACAATGGTTTTCCGTTAGTCTCATATTGTGGTGTTTCATCTGTCAACTTCAGATCGATCACATTTTTCCAGCCATACATAAAATCAGGATGGCGTAGTGTTGTTCTTATAATTGTTTTTGCATCTTCCAAAGCATATAGAGGAGCATAGGTGAGCGAGTCACGATTTGGATACCAACTCAGGTAACCTATTTCGGGTATCTCAACCAATCGATCGGCTGTAAAAAGTTCTTCATACTTCAATCTTTTTTCTTCAGCATTTTCCCGATAATGGGCCCCGCTTTTTCCGGCCAATAAAATATTTCTCGGGTTCCAGCTGATTTTATAATGCCAGGGGTTATCATCGCTTTCGGGAGCGACAAGACCGCCGCAATGTGACTTAAATGAAACAATTTTCCCTCCGTCGGCATGTATCTTATCAATAATTTTCATTGCACTCATGTGATCGATACCGGGATCGAGACCCATCTCACATAAGAACAGAAGGCTTTTATTTTGGATTTGCGATTGAAGATTTCGGATCTCGTCATCGATGTAAGATGCAGTCAGTAAGTTCTTGTTTGATTCAATACAGCTTTTGGCTACTATAGTGTGAAGAGTAGGGGGGAGAAGTGAAATAACTATGCTTGACCGCTCGATAAAACTTTTTCTATCCGTTTCATCATTAATATCAAATGAAACAGCCTTGCCATAAGAAGAGATCCCTATTTTGGATTGTGCCAGGTTGATATCAGCATCCACCACGGTTAACTGCCAATCTTCTTTTTCTGCGTTGGAAAGTAAATAATCGATCAGTATCGTAGCCGATTTGCCGGCACCAAACAATAGAATATTTTTCATGCGGATGAAATCTATCCGGCAAATTAATTCAATTATTTATACCGCAAGCAAAACTATAAACCGGCAGTTTGCCTTTCGTATTGTGAAGATTCGACCCCTGTAACTCTATAGGCTACTTTAACCCCGCGCAGGTAGTCAGGGATTTTCAGTGTTTGTGAGCCATTTGCTTCAACAGAGTTAAAAACTATTCTTTCCGTTTTTATAGGCTGTTCACTTGGCTTCAGGTATTGAAGTTCAACGATCACTTTATCCAAATCATATTTTGAATCATTGTTAACTGTCAATTCAAGATTCATAACGCCACCAAAAGCCCGCTGTTTATAATTGTTGGCTTTTACGTTAACAAGTCGATTGAAGTTAACGGGACGGGTTTTGGGTTTTACAGGTTCAGGTTTTATTTCCTCAGTCGCTTTCGTCATGACAGCCTTTTTTTCAGGTTCGTATTCCGAAGCAACAACCTCATTCCCCGTGATAATCTCTTCATCTCTGTGCTGCTTTGTGTTTATCGCGAGCGTTTCATCAGGTGGGTTTAATTTTTCCCTGATCGTTTGTCTTCTTTTCTCCTCCTGCTGCTTATTTGCTTCCGTACCAACCGGTGTAATTGCGGTTGGAGTAGGAGTTGTCGTTGCGGTATTGACACTTCTTTTATCAGGTTGAATTAAGGTAGTTCTTGACTGTGATTGCTCCTCGCCGGAAAAGTTTTTGTATGCGAAGACAACGAGCATGCAAAAGAATATCGCGCCACCAAACACCTGCACAAGTGAAGTATGTGTTGAGGTCCATCTTGTTTTCTTCTTACGGCTCAGATATGTTTCAGTATATCTTCTTTTAATATCATCTAATGACTCCGAGTATTTTTCATTTAAGGTTGGTTCTTCTTTGAGGGCAGCGGGGTTTTCATTTAAGATGGGTTTTTCTTTAAAGGATATGCTCTTTTCATTTTTGACCGGTTCCGCTTTCGGCCAGGCTGCTTTCTCAGGTACGACCGGTTCTTCCTTTACAAGAATTGGTTTGCTTTCGACTTTTCTTTCTTCAATAATTACCGGCCGCTCCTCGATTACTTTCGGCGTGGGTGCCTGTATTGGTTGTGTCGGTTTTTTAGCAACGTGACTTTGTGGCATGGAAACAAAGACCTTTTTGGTTGTCGTTACGGTTTTATTTTCTACCGGTACGACGTGATTCTCTTGCTTTGGCATAACGTATAGTTCTTCCTGCCTGGGCGCGGCGTAGATTTCCTCTTGTTTGGGGGCAGCGTAGATTTCTTCCTGCCTCGCTATTGGCTTTACAACTTGCTTTTCTTCCGGTTTTTTGTAAAACCTGTCGTAAGGTTGCTCCTCTGTTGCCGGGGCATAGTCTTTTAACAAATCCACTTCACTGGGATACCGCCACGCAGCGCTTTTCCCTTCTACCCAAACCAGATCATAGGGCTTAAGGCCAAAACTCACTAATTGCTGCAAACTATAGGG